>NZ_JBSFRT010000054.1:0-36228 GCF_053589375.1 Rhodococcus sp. NPDC003348 | reverse complement strand
GGTCGACTTCCGTTCGGAAGTCGACCCTCGTCGTTTTCTGTGGAGCTAAGGGGACTCGAACCCCTGACCCCCACACTGCCAGTGTGGTGCGCTACCAGCTGCGCCATAGCCCCGTGTTCTGTTGTTCACCCGGTCTCCCGGGCCTCGGCGGGAGTGTCTCGGCCGTTTCGGGCCGTTCCGCTCTCGCCTGGAAAAAGTTACACCACCATCGGTCAGCGCAACAAATCGGCTGGTAAATCGCGGTTTCCCGCCGAAAAGCCTGACGCCGGGACCGCCACCCGAGGGGTGAGGCGATCCCGGCGTCCGTGACCCGTCGGATCAGTTCAGCTTCGCCACCCAGTTCGGGTCGCCGAGCGCGTCGATCGCGGTGCCGTCCACGATGACCGCCGGGGTGCCCGCCGCACCGGTGGCGGCGAGGGCCTGCCGACCGGTCTGGGCGGCCGCGGTCGCCTGCTCGACCTTCGCGCCGTCGGAGATGCACGTCACCGACTGGTCGTCCGCACCCGAATCCTTCGCGATCTGCGCGAGATCGGCGTTGCTGTGGTCGGTCTTGCCGTTCTCGGCGGGCTGGTTGTCCGGCGAGAACAGTGCGCCGTGGAACGCGGAGAACGCGATCGCGTTGCCGCTGTCGGCGACGCACATCAACGCGCCGGCCGCGCGGGAGGAGTAGTCACCGCTCGCCGAGAGCCGGTTCAGGAAGTCCAGCGTGTGGTACCGCACCGCCAGCTGACCCTCGTCGATCTTCTGCGCGATCTCCTGGCCGTTGGTGTGCTCGAGTTGCGCGCAGTACGGGCACATCGGGTCCTCGAACAGGTCGATCGTCGTCCGGGCGTCGGGCAGGCCCAGCCGGACCACGCCCTCCGCGTCGGTGGTCACCTGCACCGCCGAGTTCGACACCCCGCCGTAGCCTTCGTTGCGGGGCTTGCTGCGGTTGGCGCTCCACAGCACACCGGCGATGACGACCACGGCGATCACCAGCACCGCCAGTCCCCCGAGGATGTACGTCGATCGGCTCGAGGTCGGCTGCGGGGCAGCCTTGACGGGCTTGATCTTCTTCGTGCTCACAGGTGCGGTCCTCCGGTCCGGATAGTCCGAGTTCAGATTTTTCGGAACTTACCCTGCCATCTCCGTCTGAGCGCGCACTGAGAGGCGTGCACTCGACCCCGGCCCGAGCGCGACCGGGCTTCGTGGGAACGCGATCAACCACACCGACAACGCCAGGAACCCGACATCCCGGGCGATCTCCCGGGCATAGTCCCAGCCGTCGACGTCGGCCACACCGCCGCCACCGAAGCAACCGCAGTCGATGGACAGTCCGCGCGCCCACACCGAGATGATCACCGAGATCAGCACCACCAGCATCGCGGCGGACGCGATCGCCGTCCCCCGCACGGCCAGTCCGATCAGCAGCAGCAGGCCCAACGCGATCTCGAACATCGGCATCACGGCCGCGACGGGCCGGACCAGATCCTCGGGCAGCAACTGGTAGGCGCGCACCGCAACGACCGTCTGGGTCGGGTCCGCGAGCTTGATGCCTCCGGAGATCAGCCACACCGCCGCCAGACCCAGCCGGGCCAGCAGACTGACGACGGGCCTCCACACCTCTGCGCGATTCCACACGTCTCTCACGGTACCGACGGCGCGCGTCTCTCACCCGCACCCGCTGCGCGCGTAGATTCAGGCCATGGATGATGCGCCCGTCCCACGTCCGGCGAAGCCGGGGCTTCCGCACGGCGCGCTCCCGCACGAATTCGACCACAAGCACGCCAACGTCGCGGGCGGCTGGCTCCGCGCGGCGGCGTTCGGCGCGATGGACGGCCTGGTGACGAACACCTCACTGCTCGCCGGTGTCGGCGGCGCCGGGCTCGGTGCCCACGAGATCGTGCTGAGCGGCATCGCCGGACTGGCCGCGGGCGCGTTCTCGATGGCGCTCGGTGAGTACGCGTCCGTGTCCACCGCGAACCAGCAGATCGACGCCGAGGTGAAGGTGGAGACGCGGGCGCAGCGCAAGCACCCGGTCTCCGAGCAGACCGAACTGGTGGGCACCTTCGTCGACATGGGCATGAGCGAGGAGACGGCGCGGGTCGCGGCCGCGGAAGTGCACCGCGACGCCGAGCAAGCGGTGACGATCCACCTGACCCACGAACTGGGCGTCGACCCGACCGAGAAGCCGTCCCCGCTGGTCGCGGGGGCGTCGTCGTTCCTGATGTTCGCGATCGGCGCGATCATTCCGCTGATCCCCTACCTGCTCGGGTTCGAGTCGCTGGTGGCGGGCCTGACGGTCGGCTGTGCGGGCCTGCTGCTGGTCGGCGCGACCACGTCGCACCTGACGTCGCAGCCGAGGGTGCGCGGCGCGCTACGGCAACTGCTGTTCGGTCTCATCGCGGTCGGTGCCACGTACCTGGTCGGTCTGCTCGTCGGTGTCGGCGTTCCGGCCTGACCCGGCCCGCACTGCCGCCGCTGAACGCGGCGCCGCCAGCAGCCACGCCGCGATCGCGGGCAGCGTGAGTGCCCCGGTGACCGCGAACGCCGTCCCGTAGGACAGCTGCTCCGCGAGGACACCGGCGACGAGCGGCCCGACGACCGACCCGACGTCGGACGCCATCTGGAAGGCGGCGAGCACGGGCCCGCCGCGGGCCTTGGACCCGACCACGTCGGCGACCGCGGCCTGCTGCGCGGGATTCATCAGCCCCGACCCGACACCGGCGATGGCGGACAGCGCGAACAGCACCCAGAGGTTCGGGCTGAATCCGAGTCCGGCGGTGCACAGCCCGCTGACGACCAGTCCCGCGAGCACGAACGGGCGCCTGCCGTGGAGGTCGGAGAGCCGGCCGGCCTGGATCTGGACGAGTGCGTTGCCGACCGCGAACACCGTCAGCGCGATGCCGGCGTACCCGTCGCTCGCGTGCAGTGCCTGCACCACGAACAGCGGCACCAGCGCGACCCGCACCCCGAACACGGCCCAGCCGTTGGCGAAGTTCGACAGCAGCGCCGCCCGGTACACCGGCTCGCGCACGGCCTCCCGGAAGGACATGGTGACCGCGTCCGATGCCTTCTCGGGGGCTGCCAGCGCCGAACCCTTGAGCCGGAAGTACACGACCGCCGCAGCGATCAGCAGGGCGAGCGCGTAGATGAGGAACGGCACGCGCAGGCCGAACCCGACGAGGGCGGCACCGACGAGCGGTCCGCCGATGCTGCCGAACAGGAACGACGTGGCGTACAGGCCGGAGACGCGGCCGCGAATGTGCGGCGGGGCGATCCGGATCAGCAGGCCGAAGGCGGAGACGGTGAACATGGTCGAGCCGATGCCGCCGAGTCCACGGAAGACCAACAGCTGCCAGTAGTTCGACGCGAAGGCCACCGCAGCGGTCGAGGCGGCGACGATCAGCAAACCGGTCAGGTAGGTGGGCCGCTCCCCCATCCGCTGCACCAGTGATCCGCTGACCGGAGCGAACACCAGCCGCATGAAGGCGAACGACGAGATCACCACGGTGGCGGCGAACGCCCCGACCCCGAAGCTGACCGCGAACTGCGGCAGCGCAGGCGCGACGATGCCGAAACCGAGGGCGATGACGAAGCTGGCGCTGACCAGCACCCAGATCTCGCTCGGGAGCCGGGTGGACCGGGATTGCTGTTCGGGTTCGGCTGCAGTCATGACCGATCCACGCTAGTCCGTCAGCCGGTGACCCCCAGCGCCCGGGACACCAGCTCCCGCGCCGCGTCCTGCACCTGCGCGAGATGGTCCGCACCGCGGAACGATTCGGCGTAGATCTTGTACTTGTCCTCGGTGCCCGACGGCCGGGCCGCGAACCAGGCGTTCGCGGTACACACCTTCAACCCGCCGAGCGGAGCGCCGTTGCCGGGCGCGGCGGTGAAGGTCGCGGTGATCGGCTCGCCTGCGAGGGCGGTCGCGGTGACCGCGTCGGGTGTCAGCGCGGCCAGCGCCGCCTTCTGCACGCGGTCGGCCGGGGCGTCGACCCGCGCGTACACCGGATCGCCGTACCGGTCGGTGAGGTCGCGGTAGCGCTGCGACGGGGACGCACCGGTGACGGCGAGCACCTCGGACGCGAGCAGGGCCAGCGCGATGCCGTCCTTGTCGGTGGTCCACACCCGGCCGTCCCGGCGCAGGAACGACGCGCCCGCGCTCTCCTCGCCGCCGAAGCCCAGCTCCCCCGACAGCAGGCCGGGCACGAACCACTTGAACCCGACCGGCACCTCCACCAGCTCACGTCCCAGGCCCGCGACGACCCGATCGATCATCGAGGAGCTGACCAGGGTCTTGCCGACCTTCGCGCCCGCGTCCCACTCGGGACGGTGCGAGTACAGGTACTCGATCGCGACCGCGAGGTAGTGGTTCGGATTCATCAGACCCGCGTCGGGGGTGACGATGCCGTGCCGGTCCGAGTCCGCGTCGTTGCCGGTGGCGATGTCGTACCGGTCGCGGGCACCGATCAGCGACGCCATCGCGTGCGGGGACGAGCAGTCCATCCGGATCTTGCCGTCGCTGTCGAGGGTCATGAACCGCCACGTCGCATCAACCAGCGGATTGACGACGGTCAGGTCAAGGCGGTGCCGCTCGGCGATCGCACCCCAGTAGTCGACCGCGGCGCCGCCCATCGGATCCGCACCGATCCGGATCCCGGCCGCCCGGATCGCGTCCAGGTCGACCAGGTGCGGCAGGTCGTCGACGTAGCTGCCCAGATAGTCGAACGGTCGCGCCACCGTCGCCAGCGCGGTCGCGAGGGGCACCCGCCGCACCCCGGCGAGGCCGGCGGCCAGCAGCTCGTTGGCCCGGTCCTGGATCACCGACGTCGCATCGGATCCGGCCGGGCCGCCGTGTGGCGGGTTGTACTTGAAACCGCCGTCGCGCGGCGGATTGTGCGACGGGGTGACGACGATGCCGTCGGCGAGCGCGGACGACAGGTGGGCGTTGTGCCGGAGGATCGCGTGGCTCACGGCGGGAGTCGGGGTGTAGCGACCGGCCGCGTCGATCAGGACGTCGACGCCGTTGCCGCCGAGCACCTCCAGTGCGCTGGTCCACGCAGGCTCCGACAGGGCGTGGGTGTCGCGGCCCAGGTACAGCGGCCCGGTATAGCCCTGACTCGCCCGGTACTCGACGATCGCCTGCGTGGTGGCCAGGATGTGCGCCTCGTTGAACGCGCCGTCGAGGCTCGATCCCCGGTGCCCGGACGTGCCGAACGCCACCCGCTGGTCGGGGTTCTCGGGATCCGGGGTGCGGCTGAAATAGGCCGTCACCAGCGCAGGAAGATCCTCGAGGTCCCGGGGCTGCGCGGGTTGTCCGGCTCGTTCGTGCGCCATGGTCCTCCTCGGGGACGGTGCTCGGTTGTCGTCGGTGCGGACGGGCCGCGCATCACACGGCCGCCCAGGACGCCCGGGGCACCCTAACCCAGCGCCGGACCAGACGCAGGGTCACCACCGGCAACAGCGCCAGCATGGCGAACACCGCCGCCGCGCACAGCGCGGCACCGGCCAGTCGCACCGCGCCGACATCGGCCGGATGTCCGATCTCCTCGGTCGCGACCCCGATCGCGGGGACGAAGAGCAGGACCGCACCCGCAACCAGCGGCAGGGTGGATCCGCGCCGCGTCGTCAGCGCGGCCACGATCGCACCCGGGAGCATCACGACCGCGTAGATCATCACGATCGCGGCCGACCCACGCCATGACAGGTGCGGCGAACCCCCGGCGAGGAGAGTGGTCACCCGCATCAGCACCCGCGAGACGACCCCGACGAGAAGCCCCGCCACCACCGCCGCCGACACCCCCACGCCAACGGCACGGACCTTCGTCGATGTCATCTCACTCCCGGTCGGCCTTGGCGGCGTGGTCCATTCGCGCCCTGCGACGCCGGGGGCGATTCCATCACATCCGGGTCGCGCGTGCCGGTCATCCGACCATCGCGCCGGCCGCGGCGAACCCGAGGACGGCCGCGCCCATCCCGGCCACCACGTTCAGCACGACATTCGCGACGGCGTAGAGCCGTGCCCGATCCTCGAACAGCCGCACCGTCTCGTAGCCGAAGGTGCTGAACGTGGTCAGCGCGCCGCAGAAACCGGTGCCGACCAGGGTCCACAGCGCGCTGTCGTGGGCGGTCGCGGCGCCGGCGAGCCCGCCGAGGATCAGCGATCCGATCACGTTGACACTGAGCGTCCCCCACGGGAACGCGCTGTCGTGACGGGACTGGACCGCGCGGTCGAGGAGAAAACGTGCGGGGGCCCCGACCGCCCCGCCGAGCAGGACCAGCAGAACCGTCACGCCCGATCGCTCACATGTACTCGCTCGACCCGGTCGAGTGTGACGGTCGCCGAGGTCAGCAGTTCGGCGACGCCCTCCAGGAACCCGCGTATCCGCGACTCCTCGTCGACGATCACCACCAGCACCGGAAGCCCGTCCGCGAGGTCGAGCAGTCGGGTGGTGTGAATGTGCGAGGACGCGCCGTAGCCCTCGATGCCCCGCCAGACACTGGCACCGGCGAGGCCGGCATCCCGGGCCCTGCGCACGATCTCCTGGTACTTGGGCTTGTGATGCCACAGGTCGTCGAGGCCGAGGATGATCGACAACCGCAATTCCGGCCGGGATTCGATCGTGTAGGTGGGCGACGCTGTGGGAGTGGGCTCGTCGGCACGCATGTCAGGTTCCTTTCCCGACCCGGTCGCCGGCGACGACCCGGGTGATCCACAGTCCGGCCAGGACCGCGGCCAGTGCCGCGACCACCGAGCCCACCAGGTAGAAGAACGCCAGCGGAACGTGCCCGTCCGCGAACAGGCCGCGGACCTCGACCGCGTAGGTGGAGAAGGTGGTGAAGCCGCCGAGCACCCCCACACCGAGAAACGGCCGCAGCAGCCGGTGCGCGCTCCACACCTCGGTGACGAGCACCATCAGGATCCCGATCAGGAAGCACCCGGTCACGTTCGCGGTGGCCGTCGCCCATGGCAGCTGCCCGCCCTGCACCGGCATGGCCAGCGTCAGTCCGTATCGCGCGAGGGCACCGACCGCGCCCCCGGCCGCGACCGCCGCGACCACCGCCGTGTCACCGCGCATCACGCCTCCCGATCTGCACCACCCTGCCCAGTGAGCCGGAACCGCAGCGCGGCGACGACATCGGCGAGCGCATCCGCCAGCACGATCACCCGCTCGGCGGGCCCCGGCGCGGACAGCACTCGCAGTTTATCGATCGGACCCAGCGGCAGGGTCCGCGCGAGCGCGAAAGCGCGGGCGCCCGGATCGGCGGGCAATCCGTCCCAGTCCGGGTAACGCGGAGCCTGCCCGCCCTGTTCGCGGGCGAGGGCCGCGGTCACGTCGGTCAACTCGTCGATCCGAGCGGTCAGGATCGTGACGTGCGCCTCGGACGGGACCGAGGGCTCGTCCGGCCACACCCGCACGAGCGCCCGCGGGTACGGGTCGTCCGGCAGCCACTCGTCCACTCGGATCCGCTGCTCCCCGACGCAGCCGAGCAGCAGTCGCGCGCCGGGCACGGGCCTGCACTGCACGATCCGGGCGACGGTGCCCACCCCGGTACGTTCGTCCCCGCCGCCGACCTCGTGGCCGCGGGCGATGAGCACCACCCCGAACCGCAGCCGGTCCGGCGAGGCGGTGCAGTGGTCGACCATCGACAGGTACCGCGGTTCGAACACCTGCAGCGGCAGCGTCTCGCCCGGGAGCAGCACCGTGCCCAGCGGAAACATCGGCAACTCCCCCGAGGCGCCGGCGCTGCCGTACCCACCTTCGTCCCACCACATCCGGTCAGGCTAACAAGGCCGGGACCTGCGGGTCTGCAGGCAAGCCGGGACGAGTCGTTAGCATTTCGAGACGTGACGGACACGAAGACGACTGCCGAACCCGCGCCACCGAGAATTCCGGCACCGCCCGCCGGACTGCGCGGACCGCGGCTGGTCGCAGCGGTCAGCGCACTGCTCGGCATCCTGCTGGCCGTCTCGATTCCGTTCCTACCCGTCCGCCAGACCGTCGCCTCGGTGAGCTGGCCGCAGGACGGCGCGACCACCGGTGTCACCGCGCCGCTGGTGTCCTACGCGCCGACCGACCTGGACGTCACGATCCCCTGCTCCGCCGTGTCGCAACTCGCCGACGCCGGCGGTGTCGTGGTGTCGACGTCCCCGGTCGGCGCCCCGGATGCCGAGCGGTACGGCCTGGTCGCGAAGGTCGTCACCGATTCCGACCCACACCGTCTGGACGTGATCGTCCGCAATCGGGTGCTGCTGTCGAAGCCGGTGGCCGCCCTCGGCCCCGACTGCACGATCGCCGTGCACGCCGACGCCACCACCACCACGGTCCGCCAGAACTCCGTCACCACCGTCCTCGACGAGGACCTGCGGCCGCAGATGGTCGGGGTCTTCTCGCAACTGGCCGGCCCCGCGCCGGACGGGTTGGCGGTGACCGCGCAGCTCGACACCCGCTTCACCACCTCCCCGACGCCGCTCAAGTTCGCCGCGATGGTGCTGACTGCGCTGGCGACGGCGGTGTCGCTGGTCGCGCTGCACCGCATCGACACCGCCGACGGCCGCCGCTCCCGACGGATCCTGCCCGCCCGGTGGTGGTCGTTCACCCGCATCGACGCGCTGGTCGTCGGCACCCTCGCCGTCTGGCACGTGATCGGCGCGAACACCTCGGACGACGGTTACCAGCTCGGCATGGCCCGCGCCGCGGGCGAGGCCGGATACATGGCGAACTACTTCCGCTGGTTCGGCGTGCCCGAGGCTCCGTTCGGTACCCCGTTCTACGACGTCCTGGCCTGGATGACGCAGGTCTCCACGGCGAGCATCTGGATGCGACTGCCCGCGCTCGCCGCCGGCCTGGTCGGCTGGTGGCTGATCAGCCGGGAGGTCGCGCCGCGCCTCGGTGCCGCCGCCCGCGCGTCCCGAGGCCCGCTGTGGACCGGAGCGCTGGTGTTCCTGGCGTTCTGGCTGCCGTTCAACAACGGCCTACGGCCCGAGCCGATCGTCGCGGTCGGGGTGCTCGCGACCTGGTGCTCCGTCGAGCGAGCCGTCGCGACGCGCCGCCTGCTGCCGGCCGCCGCGGCCATCCTGATCGGCGCGATCTCCGTCACCGCGGGCCCGTCCGGCCTCATCTGTTTCGCCGCGCTGATCGCCGGGGCGAAACCGATCGCCCGGATCATCGCCGACCGCGCGCGCAGTGTCTCGGGCGCCGGCTCCGCTCCGCTCCGCGTCGCGGCCGGTTACGCAGCCGTGCTGTTGCCGCTGATCGCGGCCGGGGTGTCGGTGCTGGCCCTGATCTTCGCGGACCAGACCCTCGCTGCCGTGCTCGAGATGCAGAAGGTGCACGCCATCGGCCCCGACGACCCCTGGTTCATGGAGTACCTGCGTTACCAGTGGCTGCTGCAGATCAGCGTCGACGGTTCGCTGTCGCGCAAGTTCGCCGTGTTCGCGATGATCCTGTCCCTGGTCACCGTGATCATCGCGATGCTGCGCCGCGGCGGGCAGATCCCCGGCACCGCCCAGGGGCCGACCCGACGCATCGTCGGCATCACCCTCGGCGCGATGGTGCTGATGATGTTCGCGCCGACCAAGTGGACCCACCACTTCGGCATCTACGCGGGCCTCGCCGCGTCGGTCGCGGTGGTCGCCGCGGTCGCGGTCACACCGGCCGTGCTGCGGTCGCGGCGCAACCGCGCCCTGTTCGCGGCGGCGGTCGCGTTCGCCGTCACCATGTCGTTCGTCAGCATCAACGGCTGGTGGTACGTGTCGAGCTACGGCGTGCCGTGGTGGGACAAGCCGCCGTCCGTCGCAGGCATCGGGTTCGCGACCCTGCTCCTCGGTGTCACGATGCTCCTGCTCGCGGTCGCGGCCTGGTACCACGTACACCCGACCGCGGACCGGCGTCGCGAACCCGGTCGGCTGTGGGCGATCTCGCCGCTGGCCGTCGCCGCGGCCGCAATGGTGCTGTTCGAGGTGCTCTCGCTTGCGAAGGGCGCGATCTCCCAGTACCCGGCGTACTCGATCGCGCGGTCCAACATCGACGCCCTCACCGGGAACAGCTGCGGTCTGGCGAACGACGTTCTGCTGGAGACCGACCCGAACGTCTCGACCCTCCGACCGCTGTCCGGCGACATCGCGGGGGCACTGGCCGCGGGCGGCGCGGACGGGTTCACCCCGAACGGCGTCGCCGCCGACCTCGCCCCCGACGAGGAGGATCTGGCGGCGGGCACCGCGAACACCATCGACCGCACCGACGACACCGAATCCACCGCCGGCGCGGGCACCGCGGGCGGGTTCGGCGGCGAAGGCGTCAACGGGTCCACCGTGGCGTTGCCGTTCGGGCTGGACCCGGACACCACCCCGGTCCTCGGCAGCTACGGCGCCTCGGGCGCCGCGACCGTGACGACCGACTGGTACCGGCTCCCGGACCAGGACGCGTCCGGCTCGCGCGGCGACCTGATCTCCATCGCCGTCGCCGGGCGCGTGTACTCCGTCGACGCGGACGGCGTCGTCACCTACGGACAGCGACTCGACGTCGAGTACGGCGTCACCGAAGCCGGCGGTGTGCGCGCGCTCGGCGCGACCGGCCCGATCGACATCGGCCCCGTCCCGTCGTGGCGGAACCTGCGGGTGCCGCTCGACCGCCTCCCCGCCGAAGCGAACGTCGTGCGGATCGTCGCGGCCGACAACGACATCGCCGGCGACCAGTGGCTCGCGTTCACCCCGCCGCGGGTACCGCGGACGCAGACGCTGCAGGAGGTCGTCGGCACGCAGACGCCGGTTCTGCTGGACTGGATGGTCGGACTGAACTTCCCCTGCCAGGCCCAGATGCAGCACAGCAACGGTGTCGCGGAGGTGCCCGGCTTCCGGATCCTGCCCGACCGGAACGGCGCCATCACCACCGGACGCTGGCAGGACCACGCCGGCGGCGGACCGCTCGGCTGGACCGGCATGCTCCTCGGCGCCCGCACCATCCCGTCGTACCTCGCCCACGACTGGGACCGGGACTGGGGCTCGATCGAGCAGTTCGTCCCGATCGACAGGACCGCCGGACCGGCCCGCGTCGACACCGGCACGGTGACCCGATCCGGGACATGGACCACGGGGCCGATCAACACCGCCTACTGACGGTGCGGGCGTGCAGTGCGGCGACTCCGCTGCGCTGCGCGCCCGTGCAGCAAAGCGGCTCCGCTGCGCTGCGCGCCCGTGCAGCAAAGCGGCTCCGCTGCGCTGCGCGCCCGTGCGCGATCTTCACCCAGACAGTGGTGAACGTCACGCACGGGCCGCGAACCGTTTACGCTGTAGGGCGGAAAGGGACTTCCATGCGCACCTTGCTCGGGCGGTCCGCAGCGGCCGCATTCGCATTGCTCGCCTGCCTCCTCTTCGCCACCCCCACAGTCCAGGCCCAACCGACGACACCGGTCGCCGATCCGGATCCGTTCTACTGGGCGCCGCCCGACCTCGCGGCCCGCGCCAACGGCGACGTGCTCCGCACCCGACCCGTCGATGTTTCCCGGTACGGCAACGCCGACGGCTGGCAGATTCTGTTCCGCTCCACGAACTCGTCCGGTGCCCCGATCGCGGCGGCGACCACGGTGATGGTGCCGCGCGGCGGCGTGGACCGCCCTCTGGTGTCGTATCAGGCGATCATCAATTCGCTCGGCACCCAGTGCGGGCCCTCGCACACCCTGTTCAACGGCCAGTTCACCGAGGCCCCCGCCCTCGGCCCCCTTCTGCTGCGCGGCTGGGCCGTGGCACTTCCCGACCACCTCGGCCCGACCAGTGCGTACGGCGCCGCCCGGCTGGGCGGGCAGATCGTGCTCGACGGGATCCGCGCCGCCAAGCAGGTGCCCGAGATGCGCCTCGTGCGCAGCCCGGTCGGCCTCGTCGGCTACTCCGGTGGCGGCATGGCCACGGGCTGGGCCGCGACCCTGGCCCCGACCTACGCCCCCGACCTGCCGATCGTCGGGGTCGCGCAGGGCGGCGTGCCCACCAACCTGAGCGAGATGGCCGCCGGCCTCGGCCCGGCACCGCATCCGCTGTTCGGGTTGGCCTTTGCCGCAACCCTCGGACTCGAACGGGAGTATCCGTCGCAGATCATGGTCTCGCCCTTCCTCACTCCCGCCGGGGTGGCGTTGCGCGACCAGATGGTCAACGCCTGCTCGCAGCAGATCATCGACGGCGGCGCCGGTCACAGCACCGTCGAGGTGACGCAGGACCCGGGCCGGGTGCTGGCACCCCCGATGCGCACCGTCTTCGACGAGAACAGCCTCCTGACGTATCCCCGATCCCCCGCGGCGCCGGTGTTCGCCTGGCACGGAACCGGGGACCAGTTGGCCCCACTCGACTCGACATCCGCGACCATGAGCCGCTGGTGCGCGTCCGGCACGCGGGTGCTGTTCAACGTGCTGCCCGGCGATCACGGTCCCGCTGCCATCGAGGGCATCCCCGGCGCGTTCGGATATCTCGGCGACCGCTTCGCCGGGGTGCCTGCGCCGAGCAACTGCTGACCGGTGCTCCGGTCGGCGGAGGGGTCAGTGCGTCGGCCACGGCGGTAGCGGCGGTTTGACCCAGGTGATCTTCTCGTCGGCGTGTGCGGGCACCGCCCGCGGGTCGTCCGGATGCGTACCCGCCCAGCGGGTCTTCTCGTCGAGCAGTTCGGCGACGACGCTCCACGTCTCCCTCGTGCTCGGCGGGTTGGCGCCGGCGGCGCGGGCCAGCTTGCGGAGTCGGTCGTCGGGCATCGCGAGCAGCTCCGCGCCACTGATGCCGCGGTCCCACACGAATCGGGCCAGACCGAGCGCCTTCTCCCGCCGCTTGCGGTCCGCCTGATCGGTGTGCGCGAAGTCGACATCGCTGGTGTCCACGGCGCCAACACTAGCCGGAACGAGACAGCGCCCGTCCGTCGCGCTCATCCCGACCAAGCAGGAAAGCCCCCCACTCGCATCTGTACGAGTGGGGGGCCTTTCTTGTGGAGCTGCCGGGAATTGAACCCGGGTCCTACGCAAATTTGCCTGGGCTTCTCCGTGTGCAGTTCGCTATGCCTCTACTTGGATCTCCCGGTCTCGCGAACAAGCCGTGATGACGATCCCAGTCACTGTTTGATGTCCCATCCGACTCCGTGACCGAGCCGGTAGGTGAAGCCCTCTAGCTGATGCCAGTACCCGACCCGAGGGCGAGATCGGACTGACAGACACGCTTCGCTACTTAGGCAGCGAGAGCGTAGTCGCGCTGATTGGAATCGGCGCTTAATTGGTTGCATCGACGCTTACGGTGGTCTCTTGCCTGCACCGACACGCTTCCCCAAACTAAACGTACGCAGTCGAAACCGTTCAGCCCCGTACGTACCCAGCGACTTGCTGGGACCACACACTGTAACGCCCCGGCGCCGAGAAATCATCCTGATTTCCAGTCCGGCGTGTCGGCGAGCGCAAACCTGGACATTCGTCCAGCATCCCCCTACGCTGCGGACCCAGTTCGGTGGATGATTCACGCCACAGCCGTCCCACGGGGAGACTTCCGACACAGATGAAATCCGCAGCCCACATCGTGACCGCGTTCGCCGTCGCCTTGTCACTCGTTGTCGGCGCCGCGACCGCCGCGGCCGCACCCGAGCCGCCCAGCACAGGCCCAGGCGACGACCCCGTGTTCGGGCTCGCGAACGGCTGCTATGCACTGCGGTCCGAGGGCTCGGGCGCCTTCACCCGGCTCACCCCGGAGGGTTACCGCGTCGACGCCGCGACCGCCGGCGACGGCGAGCCCTTCCGGTTGCACGCCGCCCAGCTCGGCCGGTTCATGTTCTACGGGCGCGGTGGCGACATGCTCTCCCACGGCAGCGCTGGCGGACTCCTGCCCGATCCCGCCGCGGACTCGGCCATCGTGCCGACCCGTGACGCGACCCCCGCGACGGACTGGACCCTCACCCACACGGACGGCGTGTACAGCGTCGTCTCCACCGACACCGGCGACCAGCTCACCGCCCACCAGGGACGACTGTTCTCCACCGATCCGGGTGTCGACCCCGACGGCGGCCGGTTCACCCTCGTCCCGACATCGGGCTGCGCGGACTTCCCCGACTCCGAGGTGAACGCGACCGGAACCCCCCTTTCGGGGACCGGACCGAACGGCGAGGTGCGGGGCTTCATCGACGCCCACGTGCACCTCGACGCCAACCTGTTCATCGGCGGTCAGGTGCACTGCGGCACCCCGTTCGACCCGCAGGGCATCACCGTCGCCCTGCGCGACTGCGCCGACCACGGAACCGACGGGTTCCCGGCACTGCTGGAGAACATCCTCTCGCACGGCAGCCCGGTCGCCGAGCACGACACCGTCGGTTGGCCCACCTTCGAGGACTGGCCCAACGCCGACTCGCTGACCCACGAGCAGACCTACTACCGGTGGGTCGAGCGGGCCTGGCGCGGCGGCCTGCGGATCTTCACGAACCTGCTGGTCAACAACCGGGTGTTGTGCGACGTGTACTGGCTCAAGGACCGCTCGTGCAGCGACATGGACACCATCCGTGCGCAGGCGCAGCAGGTGCACGAGATGCAGGACTACATCGACGCGCAGTACGGCGGGCCGGGCCGCGGCTGGTTCCGGATCGTCAGCTCCCCCGCCGAGGTCCGCAAGGTCGCGAGCGAGGGGAAACTGGCCGTCACCATCGGCATCGAGACGTCGGAGCCGTTCGGCTGCAGCATCCGGAACGACGTGCCGCAGTGCACCGAGGCGGACATCGACCGCGGCCTCGACGAGGTGTACGCGATGGGCGTCCGGCAGATGATCGTCACCCACAAGTTCGACAACGCCTTCGGCGGCGTGCGCTTCGACCCGGGGATCCAGGGTGTGGCGGTCAACGTCGGAAACTTCATCGGAACCGGCAAGTTCTGGGAGGCCGAGCCGTGCACGACACCCGAGCACGACAACGAGCTGCTGTCGGTGGGTGACGGTCCGGCCGAGGCGCTCGCCGCGCTGCCGCCGGGAGTGACCACCCCGGTGTACCCGTCGGGACCGCTGTGCAACACCCGCGGCCTGACCGACCTCGGCGAGCACATGGTCCGCGGCATGATGGACCGCGGCATGATCGTCGACGTCGACCACATGAGCGTGAAGACCGCCGAGGACACCCTGCGCATCCTCGAGGAGGCGAAGTACTCGGGTGTGGTGTCGAGTCACAGCTGGACCGATCCGCTCAACTATCGGCGGATCTACGCTCTCGGCGGGTTCGTGGCCGCGTACGCGTCGAGCCTGCAGGACGATCCGAAGAAGGAGGACTTCGTCTCCGCGTGGCGTGAGGCCCGCGAGATGCGCAGCGACGACCACTACTTCGGCTTCGGATACGGCGCGGACACCAACGGGTTCGGTCCGCAGGCCCGTCCGCGTGCGAACGCCGCGGCGGATCCGTTGCACTACCCGTACACGACCTTCGACGGCGGCACGGTGATGGACCGGCAGCGGACCGGCGAACGAGTCTTCGACCTGAACGTCGACGGCGTCGCCCAGTACGGGTTGATCCCCGACTGGATCGAGGACATGCGGAACGTGGCCGGCGACGACGGCGATCGGATCATCGAGGACATGAGCCGCGGCGCGGAGGCGTACCTCCAGATGTGGGAGCGGGTCGCCGAGTAGACGGGGCGGCGGTGCCGAATCGTCCGGTTGCGGTGGGGCTGCGGGCCTAGACTCGACTGCGAGCCGACACCGCTACCGCGAGGAGGCCGACGTGGCCGACCGAACTTCGTCCCGCGCAAGCCAGGCCGCGCCCGTCACCGGTCCCGAACAGATCCGCAACGTGGTGCTCGTCGGGTGCAGCGGGGTCGGCAAGACCACCCTCGCCGAATCGCTCGCCCTCACCACCGGCGCGATCGGCAAGGCCGGCCGGGTAGTGGACGGCACGACCGTGTCCGACTACGAGGACATCGAGCACCAGCAGCAGCGGTCGGTGCAACTCACGGTGCTGCCGCTGGACTGGAACGGTGTGCGGATCAATCTGCTCGACCCACCCGGACATCCCGACTTCGACGCGGAACTGCGCGCCGGGTTGCGGGCCGCGGACGCCGCGGTGTTCGTCGTCTCGGCCACCGACCCGGTCACGGCACCGACCCGGGCACTGTGGCGGGAGGCGACGGAGTTCGGGGTGCCGCGGGCGATCGCGGTGTCGAAACTCGACCTCGCCAGGGAGAGCTTCGACGACATCCTCACCGCCTGCCACGACGCGTTCGGTCTCGGGCCGGACACCCTGCGGCCCGTGTTCGTGCCGGTGCTGCACGGCGGCACCCCGAGCGGCTCCGTCGACCTGCTGACCGGCCGCGGCTACGGGGAGGTCGGCGCCGCACCCGACACCGCCGCCGCCCGGGAAAGTCTCGTCGAGGCGATCTCCGGCCTCGACGACACGTTGATGGAGCGTTACCTGGCCGGCGAGGAACTCGACACCGACTCGCTGTTCGCCGGGCTGCGGCACGAGATCGTCGACTGCACACTCCATCCCGCGCTGGCGGTCACCGAAACCGGTTTCGGCGCCGCGGAACTGCTCGACCTGATCGCCGGGGCGTTCCCGGATCCGACGCACCGGGCGGGCCCCGGCCCGGCCGCGGACCCGGACGCACCGCTGACCGCGCAGGTCGTGCGGATCACCGGCGACGCCTACGTGGGCCGCATCAATCTGGTGCGCGTGTACAGCGGCACGCTGCGCCCCGACACGCGGGTGCAGGTGCTCGGACCCGAGGGCGCCGTGGAGGACCGGGTGACGACGCTTGCGGGACCGTTCGGGAAGTCGACCCATCCGGTCCCCGAGGCGATCGCCGGCGACATCGTGTGCGTGCCGAAGGTGGCGTCCACGCACATCGGTGACACGCTCGCCGACGATCCCGCGACCGCACCGATGCCGCTCTGGCCGCTGCCGGCGGCGCTGCTGCCGATCGGTGTGGAGGCGCACAGCAAGGCCGACGAGGACAAGCTGTCGCAGGCGCTGGCCCGGCTGACCGTCGAGGATCCCGCGCTGCGGCTGGAGCAGAATCCGCAGACCCATCAGCTGGTGCTGTGGTGCACCGGCGAGGCGCACGCCGAGGTCACCCTGGACCGGCTGCGCACCCGGCACGGGGTGAATGTCGACACCGTGCCGTATCAGGTGGCGTTGCGGGAGACGTTCGGCGCCAGCTCGGCCGGGCACGGTCGGCTGGTCAAGCAGTCCGGAGGTCACGGCCAGTACGCGATCTGCGACCTCGAGGTCGAACCGTTGCCCGCCGGGGAGGGCTTCGAGTTCGCGGTGCGGGTGGTCGGCGGCGCGGTCCCGAAGAACTTCATCCCGTCGGTGGAGAAGGGGGTCCGGACCCAGCTCCGGTCCGGGGTCGCGACCGGGCATCCGCTCGTCGACGTGCGGGTCACCCTCGTCGACGGGAAGGCGCACTCGGTGGACTCGTCGGATGCCGCGTTCCAGACGGCCGCAGCGCTGGCACTCAAGGACGCCGCGAGCCGGACCGAGATCCGCCTGCTCGAACCGGTCGCCGCGGTGCGGGTGATCCTGCCCGACGACTACCTGGG
This sequence comes from Rhodococcus sp. NPDC003348, assembly GCF_053589375.1. Taxonomy (NCBI): domain Bacteria; kingdom Bacillati; phylum Actinomycetota; class Actinomycetes; order Mycobacteriales; family Nocardiaceae; genus Rhodococcus; species Rhodococcus sp. NPDC003348. The sequence goes on along the minus strand of NZ_JBSFRT010000054.1, from coordinate 18,719 downwards.
CGCGGTGCTCGGCGACCTGTCGGCCCGGCGTGGGCACGTGCTCGGCACCGAGACCACCGAACCCGGTACCGCGCTGCTGCGAGCGGAGGTCCCGGAGATCGAGCTGGCCCGGTACCCGGTGGATCTGCGCTCACTCACCCACGGCACCGCCGAGTTCGCCCGCGCGCACCTGCGCTACGAGGTGATGCCGACCTCGGTCGCCGCGAAGTACACCGGCAACGGCGCGGCCGCGCGCTGATCGCCCTCGCTCACGTGAGGGCGATCAGCGCGACCGCGGCGACCGCGAGGCCCATCCCCACCTGCTGCAGCCGGCCGACTCGTTCGCCGAGCATCGTCATCGCCAGCAGCACGGTCGCGGCCGGGTACAGGGATCCGATCACCGCGACGAGCGAGAGCATTCCGCCCGAGAACGCGTAGAGCATGGCACCGTTCGCGACCACGTCGAGCAGCGCGATCCCGACGGCGAGCCGCGCGACCTGCCGCGGGGGCATTGCGAACTGCCGCGCCCCGAGCGCGACCACCCACACGACGGCGGTCGCCGCGGCCCGCGACACCGCCAGCGGCCACAGCCCGGCGCCGTCCCCGATCCGGTGCAGGCTCACGAACGAAAGTGCGAACGCCACGCCGGACCCGACCGTCAGCCAGGCGACGGCCGGGGTGAACCGGGCCCGATGCCCGTCGACGGCCTCCCCCGCCGCTTCGGGGGTCTCGCGGCTGACGAGCACCACCGCGACCAGCGCCAGGACGACACCGGTGAGGGCGAGGGCACCCGGCCGCTCCCCGGTCGCGAACCCGACGAGCACGGGGATCCCGGCGACGAGGATCGCCGTGAGCGGGGAGACCACCGACATCGGCCCGTCCGCCAGCGCGAGGTAGAACCACCACACCGCGATCCCGGAGGCGACACCGGACGCGGCGCCCCACAGCGCGGTCGACCACGTCAGCGAACCACCGGCGAGCGGGGCGACGGCCAGAGCCATCAGCAGCGAGACCGGGTACGAGACGATGACCACCCGCAACGCCGCGACGCGCCGCGAGGCGAGCCCGCCGACGAAGTCGCTCACCCCGTATCCGACGGCGGCGAGCAGGGCGAGCAGGACAGCCGTCACGGCTCGCGCCGCCGCGGCGAAGTCAGCGGCTCATGCCCTTCACCCGACGTCCGAGCTCTCGGGTGACTTCACGTTCGGCGGTGCGGCGGGCGATGTCCTGCCGCTTGTCGTAGTCCTGCTTGCCCTTGGCGAGGGCGAGTTCGACCTTCACCTTGCCGTCGCTGAAGTACATCGACAGCGGCACCAGCGTCTGGTTGCCCTCGCGGGACTTGCCGACCAGGTTGTCGATCTCACGGCGGTGCAGCAGCAGCTTCCGGGTGCGTCGCGGCGCGTGGTTGGTCCAGCTGCCGTGCCCGTATTCGGGGATGTGCAGTCCGCGCAGCCACACCTCGCCGTCGTCGACGGTCGCGAAGGCGTCCACCAGCGACGCCTTGCCCTCACGCAGGCTCTTGACCTCGGTGCCGACGAGCGCGATCCCGGCCTCGAAGGTGTCGAGGATGGTGTAGTTGTGCCGCGCCTTGCGGTTGGTGGCGATGACCTTGCGGCCCTTTTCCTTCACGTTCGGGCCCCTTCGGTCCACTGCGGTGAGCAAACGATCAGCGGTGAATCGGTTTCACCACAGACCAGGATAGTTCGATCGGGCAACCGGTTATTCACGCACGTACAGGCGCAACGTCACGTACGCGGTGACGGCGGCCATGCCGACGCCGACGAGGGCGAGGATCGGCGAGACCAGCAGCACGTCGCTGTTGGAGATCCGGGCCACGATGTTGGCGTCGTACACGTCTGTGAGCACGTCGTCGATGAACAGGCTCTTGGCCGTGAACAGCGCCGCGATCGCGAGCACCGCGCCGACCAGCGCGGCGACGATCGCCTCCAGCAGGAACGGCAACTGCGTGTACCAGCGGGTGGCGCCGACCAGTCGCATGATCCCGACCTCGGTACGGCGGGTGTACGCCGCGATCTGCACCATGTTGGCGATCAGCAGGATCGATGCGATCGCCTGCACGATCGCGATCGCGAACGCGGCGTTGCGGATGCCGCCGAGCACGCTGAACAGCCGCTCGACGAGGTCACGCTGGTTGAGAACGCTGTCGACGCCGGGCCGGAGCATGAACGCGTCCTCGACCACGCCGAACTTGTCCGGGTCCGACAGCCGCACCTTGAACGACGCGGGCAGTGCCTCCGGGCTGACCATCGACGCCAGTTCCGGCTGGTCCTTGAACACCCGCTCCTTCGCGTCGGCGACCGCGTCGTCGCGGTTGAGGTACTGCACCGACACCACCGAGTCGGTGTTCTCCAGGTCCTCGCGCAGCCCCTTGCAGATGTCCTGGGTGCACCCCGGATCCGAGGTGGACACGTCGTCGGTGAGGAAGATCTGCACCTCGACGCGGTCCAGGAAGATCTGCTGCGTCTTGCCTGCCATCTGCACGACAAGCAGGCCGCCGCCGAACAGGGCGAGGGAGATCGCGGTGGTGAGGATCATCGCGATCGTCATGGTGATGTTGCGGCGCAGTCCGGTGAAGACCTCGCCGAGGATGAAGCTGGCGCGCATCGGGAGTGGTGTCCTTCGTGTGTCGGGGCTGGATCTCGGACGCGTGCGGGGCTAACGCCCCACGCCGTACACGCCCCGGGCCTCGTCGCGCACCACGCGGCCGAGGTCGAGTTCGACCACTCGGCGGCGCATGGAGTCGACGATGTGGTTGTCGTGGGTGGCCATCAGGACCGTGGTGCCGGTCCGGTTGATCCGCTCGAGCAGCAGCATGATGTCGCCGCTGGTGTCCGGGTCGAGGTTGCCGGTCGGCTCGTCGGCGAGGAGCACCAGCGGCCGGTTCACGAACGCGCGCGCGATCGCGACCCGCTGCTGCTCGCCGCCGGACAGCTCGTGCGGCAGGCGGTCCGCCTTTCCGGACAGGCCGACCAGGTCGAGCACCTCGGGCACGGTCCGCTCGATCATGTTCCGCGGCTTGCCGATCACCTCGAGCGCGAACGCCACGTTCTCCGAGACCGTCTTGCGCGGCAGCAGCCGGAAGTCCTGGAACACACAGCCCATCGACTGCCGCAGCTTCGGCACCCGCCGGGCCGTGAGCTTGTTGACGTGGAAGTCGGCGACGTGGATGTCCCCGGACGTCGGGGTCTCCTCCTTGAGGAGCAGGCGCATGAACGTCGACTTCCCGGAGCCGGACGCGCCGATCAGGAAGACGAACTCGCCCTTGTCGATCGAGACGGTCACCTTGTCCAGCGCGGGACGCGAGGACGCCTTGTAGGACTTGGACACACTCTCCACGCTGATCACGAGGAGCCAGTCTAGACATGCCCGGCGGCGCCGCACCGGCGGACGACGGGCGCGCAGGTCGTGGGTGCGGCGGCGGTCAGGGTGTCGTCGGCGCGGGCTCGGTGGTGGTTTCGACCACCACTCCGGGCGGCAGCTCCACACCGGACGGAACCAGCCCGGGTGGCAACACGATCAGCGGCGACGTGGTCGGGGTCGCGCTCGTCCCGGCCTCCGCCGGACTCGGCGACGACGCGCTGGGCGACGGTGTCGTGGTCACGGTCGTGGGTGTCGTCGCGTGCACGGTCGTCGTGCTCCGCTGCGGCACCGGCTGCGAGGTGGTCTCCGCGGCCGGTGCTTGAACCCCGGTTTCCTGGTTCGGCTGCGGCTCGCCCTGGATGAAGTAGCCCCGGAGCAGGGCGGCGGCCAGGAAGCCGACGATCAGCAGCACCGTCGAGGTGCGCATCCGCCCGAGGTGCTTCGGCCACGTCCATTTCCGCGCCGGCTTGATCGGTTCGTCCGAGATCAGGCCGCTCTCGGTGCCGTCGCGTCGGGTCACGTCGCGTCTCCGTGGTCGGTGGTCAGGTCGGGGCCGAGGAAGATGCCCTCGCGGCGCAACGCGGCCGCGACCCGGATCCGCAGCGCGCGCCCGACCTCGAACTGCTTGCCGGGCAGGGTGCGGGCCACGACCCGGATGTTGACCGTCTCGAGTTCGATGGACTCGATGCCCATCACGGTCGGGGCGTCGAGCAGCAGCGGTTCGAGGTCGAGGTCGGCGAACGCCTCCCGGCAGACCGTGCGCAGCACGTCGTTGACGTGGTTGAGGTCCGCGGTCGCCGGGATCGGCACGTCGACGACGGCGCGGGCCCAGTCCTTCGACAGGTTGACCGCCTTGACGATCTGCCCGTTCGGGACGGTGATCACCTCACCGTCGGAGGACCGCAGGCGGGTGACCCGCAGCGTCACGTCCTCGACGGTGCCGTAGGCGTCGTCGCCGGAGCCGGTGATCGCGATCCGCACGACGTCACCGAAGCCGTACTGCTTCTCGGCGATGATGAAGAAGCCGGCCAGGATGTCCTGCACCACTCGCTGCGCGCCGAAACCGAGGGCCGCACCGAGCACGGTGGCCGGTGCGACGAGACTGCTGACGGAGAAACCGAGCCGCTGCAGTACCTCGATCGCGACGAGGGCGTACACGATCGTGACGGCCACCCACGTGATCACCTGCGCGAGCGCGTGCCGGTGCTTGGTCGCCTCGGACCGCACCAGGGCGTCGCCCTGGTTGTAGTTCAGGTCGATGCGATCGGTGACGCGATTGCCCGCCCAGGACAGGAACCGGCCCACGAGCAGTCCCCCGAGAACGTAGAGGACGATCTCGAGGCCGCTCGATTTCAGCCAGGTCTCGAAGTTGGTCGTCTCCGGGCCCCAGCCGACCGCGAGGGTGGTCAACTAGTCCTGCTCTCCGCGCATCCGCCAGCGGATGCCGGATTCGATGAACCCGTCGATGTCGCCGTCCAGCACCGCGGACGGGTTGTTGACCTCGTACTCGGTGCGCAGGTCCTTGACCATCTGGTACGGGTGCAGGACGTAGGAGCGCATCTGGTTGCCCCACGAGCTGCCGCCGTCGCCCTTGAGCGCGTCCATCTCGGCGCGCTCCTCCTGGCGCTTGCGCTCGAGGAGTTTGGCCTGCAGGACCCGCATCGCGGACACCTTGTTCTGCAGCTGCGACTTCTCGTTCTGACAGGTGACGACGATGCCGGTCGGGATGTGCGTCAGGCGCACGGCGGAGTCGGTGGTGTTGACGGACTGTCCACCCGGGCCGGACGAGCGGTAGACGTCGACGCGCACGTCGTTCTCGTCGATGTCGATGTGGTCGGTGGTCTCGACGACGGGCAGCACCTCGACCTCGGCGAAGGAGGTCTGCCTGCGGCCCTGGTTGTCGAACGGGCTGATCCGGACGAGCCGGTGGGTGCCCATCTCGATGGACAGGGTGCCGTACGCGTACGGCGCCTTCACCGCGAAGGTCGCGGACTTGATGCCCGCCTCTTCGGCGTAGGAGGTGTCGTAGACCTCGACGCCGTAGCCGTGCTTCTCGGCCCAGCGGATGTACATGCGCATGAGCATCTCGGCCCAGTCCGCGGCGTCGACGCCGCCGGCGCCCGAGCGGATGTTGACCAGCGCGTCACGGGGGTCGTACTCCCCCGACAGCATGGTCTTGACTTCCATCGCCTCGATGTCGGCGCGCAGGCTCGTCCGCTCCGCGTCGGCGTCGGCCACCGCGTCGGCGCCCTCTTCTTCGGCGAGTTCGTAGAGCACCGACATGTCGTCGAGCCGCGACCGCAGGTCGACGACGCGACGCAGCTCGGCCTGGGCGTGCGAGAGCTGGCTGGTGACCTGCTGCGCGTGTTCCTGGTTGTTCCACAGGTCGGGGTCGGCGGCCTGGTGTTCGAGTTCGTCGATGCGCCGGCGCAACTCCTCGACGTCGAGCACCGTCTCGACGGTGGTCAGGGTGGTGTCGAGTTCGGCGAGGTCTGAGGAAACGTCGGGATGCACAAGAGTCAAGGCTACCGGGTGCGGCGGACTGCAATGCCGTCCGCCGCCGCTCGCCCGCGGCCGAGGTGCGCAGAACCCTTGTGCGATCGGGAAGTGCGGCGTTCGATGCACGGATCATTCCCCTGCCCGACGAACGGAGCAACGATGAGCGTGACCGACGAATACCTGCGCAACAACGCCGCCTACGCCCGCACGTTCAGCGGCCCGTTGCCGCTCCCACCCAGCAGGCACGTCGCAGTGCTCGCCTGCATGGACGCCCGGCTCGACGTGTACCGGATCCTCGGCCTGGAGGACGGCGAGGCACACGTGATCCGTAACGCGGGCGGCGTCGTCACCGACGACGAGATCCGGTCCCTCGCGATCAGCCAGCGCCTGCTCGGCACCACCGAGATAATCCTGATCCACCACACCGACTGCGGGATGCTGACATTCACCGATGACGCCTTCAAGCGCAGCATCGAGGACGAGACCGGCATCGAGCCGGCGTGGTCGGCGGAGGCGTTCGGCGACCTCGACGAGGATGTGCGCCAGTCGCTGCTGCGCATCGAGACCAGTCCGTTCGTGACGGCGACGACGTCGCTGCGCGGATTCGTCTTCGACGTCACGACCGGACTGCTGCGTGAGGTCGCCGCTGCGGCGTGACCACAGTCGGCGGCGGTAACCTGTGCATCCGTGACCGATCTCTCCGCCGACCTGCACCTCGCCCTCCGCATCGCCGACGCCGCCGATGCCATCACCCGGGACCGATTCGGTGCCCTGGACCTGCGGGTGGACGACAAGCCGGACCTGACGCCGGTGTCCGACGCGGATCTCGCGGTGGAGCGGGAGGTCCGGGCGATCCTCGCGAAGGAACGTCCGGACGACGCGGTCCTCGGTGAGGAGTTCGGCGGCGAGGCCCACTTCACGGGCCGGCAGTGGGTGGTCGACCCGATCGACGGCACCAAGAACTTCGTCCGCGGCGTGCCGGTGTGGTCGACGCTGATCGCCCTGCTGCAGGACGGAGTCCCGGTGGTCGGCGTGGTCAGCGCCCCCGCCCTCTCGCGGCGGTGGTGGGCGTCCGCCGGCGCAGGCGCGTTCACGACCTTCGAGGCCACGGAGCCGCGGCGGATCACGGTGTCCGCCGTCGACCGCCTCGAGTCGGCGAGCCTGAGCTTCTCGAGCCTGTCGGGCTGGCGCGACCTCGGCATCCGCGACCGGTTCCTGGACCTGACCGACGCGGTGTGGCGGGTGCGCGGCTACGGCGACTTCCTGTCCTACTGCCTGCTCGCCGAGGGGACCCTCGAGATCGCCGCCGAACCCGAGGTGTCGCTGTGGGACCTGGCACCGCTGGATCTGCTGGTCCGTGAGGCGGGCGGGCGCTTCACCGCACTCGACGGCACACCCGGCCCGCACGGCGGCAGCGCCGTCGCCACCAACGGTCCGCTGCACGAAGAGGTGCTGCGGCGACTGCGCTGACCGGTGACCGCCGCCGCGCCCGGGTTCCAGGCGCGGCGCCGGTGTGGTCACTTGACCGGCAGATACACCGCCGTCTGCAGTTCCGCCTCGGGCGTGCTGCTCGGGTCGTTGCGGTAGACGTTGAAGTGGTGCGTGGTCACGTCGTCCGGGGTCCGCGACGCGGACAGTCCGTGCTCGGCCAGGTACGCGGCGATCGCCTCGTGGGCGCGCGGGATCGCCTGGTCGTACGGCCCGGTCACGGTGGCCACCACCACGCGCCGGACCGGGACGGGGACGGTCGTCAGCGGTTCCCGGGCGACCGTCCCTGGCGCGACCGGCAGGAACACCGATTCGTCGACGTCCGTCTCACGGAACTCGCCGTCGTGTTCGATGCATCCGCCGGGGCCGGTCGGTGCGATGCCCTGGCGTTGCAGGTCGGGTAGGAAACGCTGCCACAGTTCACCTTCGGCGGCGTAGTTCGCGACGGTGCCGCGCAGGCACACCAGGGTGTGGGCGGGCATCTCGGTCAGTTCGACTCCGGTCATGGTCTTCTCCTCGATGGTCTCGTCGAGCATGCGGTCCAGGGCGATCAGTCGGGTCCGGGCCAGTTCGGCCTCCTCGGCCAGGGTGCGGCGGTGCATCTGCAGCGCCCGCACGTAGGCGGGAGTCCCGGCCGTCGTGAGCAGCGCCCCGATGGCGGACACGCCGAACCCGACGTCCCGCAGCCGCCGGATGCGCGCGGCATCGGCGGTCTGCTCCGGGTGATACCTGCGGTAGCCGCTGGCGTCGTCGACCACCGCCGGGATCAGCACGCCGTGAGCGTCGTAGTGCCGCAGCATCCGCACGCTGATCCGGGTCAGTGACGAGAACTCCCCGATGGACATCAACTCGGTGGTGTCGGTCATGTCCCGAGTCTGCGGCCTCACACGATGTCAGGGTCAAGACGGCCGTTCCCGGATCCGCGGGCGTCGAGTTCAGCCGACCACGACAGGGCCGGCGCAGACCGCGTCCGGGTCGACGGGTCGCTCGCGCAGGATGTCGCGGGCACGGGCGCGTGCGGCGTTGAACTCGTACCACGGTGCGGCGGTGGGCGTGCCCGTCCCGGCGAGCGCGCACGATCGCAACGGTTCGGGAAGTCGGTCCAACGCAGGCACCGCGTCGACCGACAGGGTGCGCAGGTAGTCGACGTCGATGTCGCCGGTTCGTTCGTAACGTTCGACGTTGCGGTCGGCGACGTGGCCGTCGGGGCCGAGCGCCGCGAAGGCCAGCAGCGCGGCGACGGCCGACGCGAGCACGGCCCGGGGCAGGAGACGTCCGCGCATGCGGATTCCGGCGACCAGTAGCAGCGCGAACACGGAACCGAACCAGAACTCGGCCGCCGACACCCACAGGCGCAGCCGGGTGTACCCGAAGGCGCTCTGGTACAGCGACATTCGATGCAGCGCGGAGGCCACCACGACCAGCGAGAGCAGACACAGGGCACCGAGCAGGATGCGGGCGAGCGTCCGGCCGCGGGGCGCCGTCAGGTCGGCCTTGCGGACCGCGACGGCGATCACGACCAGTGTCAGCGCGGTCACCGCGCACAGTTGCCAGAAGCCTTGGCGCGCATATCCCGCATAGGTGAGGTCGCGGGTGCCGAGGACGTGGCCGTCACCGCCGAACAGCGTTCTCGCCTGGACGGTGACGAACACGGCGAACAGCAGATCCAGGGCGGCCAGCGGAACAGCCCACTCCCAGCGGACGATCGACCGCCCCGGCGACGGCGCGAGGGTGTCGATCCGGGGCTGTTGCCGCCGCAGGTAGGTCAGGGACAACGTGGCGGCGACGACGATCGCCCCCAGCAGGATCCGCCCGACCGGATCGTCCACGTGCACACGCGGAACCACTCCGCCGACGAGCCTCTCGAATTCCGGATCGGCTGCGGCGAACAGCGATCCGAACACGGCGACCAGGCCGACGCTCACCGCGGAAACGACAAGGACGCGACCCACGCGAACACCGGCCCCGGCCCGGCCCCGCGCCCACCCTCGGTGCACCCAACCGGTCACCCGCACCGGTGTGCACAAGGGCGCCGCGGGGGCGAGCAGCAATCCCGTCCAGGTGCGGACCCCGAGCAGCGCCACCGACGCGACGAGCCAACTTGCCGCGACGGACAGCGCCACCAGCACCGGCTCGTCTCGCACCGCCGCCACCGCGAGCAGCAGCACCGCGGCGGCGCAGCCGAGCAGCAGGCCGCGGGTCGGCCGGGGGCGCACGCTGGTCAGTGCAGCGGCAACGACGGCCGCGCCGACGAGTGGGTAGGCGATGCTCGGGGCCCCCAGCAGCGCCGCGGCGAGCACGCCCGCGCCCAGCGCCGCCGACATCGCCGCGGGCGGCGCCACCGACGTCCGGTCGGGACGCCATGCACTCGCCCGGGCCGGGCCTGCGACCGGTGTCACCGCGGGTGGTCCTACGGTCGAGGTGGTCATGGGCTTCTCCTTCCGTGCGCCGCCCGGACCGATGCGGGCAGGCGCCATCGCGGGACGCGTGGACCCGAACGGTCCACGTCCCGAAGTGCTTTCGTGGTTTCAGGCGGGCGGAAGCTCCACCCGGATGCAGCATCCCGACTCGGTGTCGAGCACCCCGATCCGGCCGCCGTGCAGGTCGACCGCCCACCGTGCGATGGCGAGACCGAGGCCGGTGCCACCGCCGCTGGTGCCGCCCCGGGTGAACCGTTCGAACACACCGGCACGATCCGGCGGGGCGATCCCCGGCCCGTCGTCGTGCACGTCGAGCACGAGCGCGCCGGCCGCGTCCGACGAGGCCCGCAAGAGCACGTGCGTCGACGCCCCGTGCAGCAGAGCGTTGTCCACCAGGTTGGCGACGACCTGGTGCAGCCGGGCGGTGTCGGCATTCGCGCGCAACGTCGCGGGACGCACGTCGAGCCGGATGTCGACCGCGGCAGCCTGGTCGGCACGCTCGTCGATCACCTTCCGAAGGAACGGTACGACCTCGAACTCCGTCCGGCGCACCGGAACCACCCCGGCCTCGAGCCGGGACAGGTCGAGCAGGTCACGCACCAGGTCCGCGAGCCGTTCGGTCTGGTCGAGCGCGGTACGCAGCGTCGCGGCGTCCGGTTCCACGACACCGTCGACGACGTTCTCGAGCACTCCCTGCAAGCCCGCGATCGGAGTCCGCAACTCGTGCGAGACGTTCGCGATCAGCTCCCGCCGGTACCGGTCGTCGGCCTCGAGGTCCTCGGCCATCTGGTTGAATGCCCGTGCCAGTTCACCGATCTCGTCGCGCGAGGTGGCACGGACTCGCCGGGACAGGTCGCCGGTGGCCATCGCCCGCGCGGCCGCCGTCATCTCCCGCAGCGGTGACGTCATCCCGTGGGCGAGAACCTGCGTGACCGCGAGCGAAACCAGCAGCGCGACGCCGAGCGCGAAGCGGAACTGCCAGTTCGAGGCGAACCAGAACGTCACCGACGCCGCGAACACCGATACCACCACCAGCAGGCCGGTCTTGACCTTGAACGAGCGGAACGGGTCGAGGGGCCGGGGCCATCTCATCGCGGCACCTCGACCGCGTAGCCGACGCCGTGCACGGTGCGGATCAGGTCGCCGCCGAGTTTGCGCCGCAGCGCCTTCACGTGACTGTCGACGGTCCGGCTGGTCGCACCGCCGCCCCACCCCCACACGTGTTCGAGCAGCGCGTCACGCGCCATCGCGGCGCCGGGCCTCGTCGCCAGGTGGGCGAGCAGGTCGAACTCGGTGCGGGTGAGGTGCACCTCGGCGCCGTCCCGCCGGACCCGCCGGGCGGTCAGGTCGATCGCCAGGGCGCCGAGGGTCAGCACCTCGGTGTCCGGGCCTGCGCCCGCACGCTCGACCCGCCGCAACAGAGCCGCCACCCGGGCCACCAGCACCCGCATGCTGAACGGCTTGCTCAGGTAGTCGTCGGCGCCAACACCCAGCCCGATCACCATGTCGGTCTCGTCGGCCCTGGCGGTGAGCATCAGGACCGGAACGGGGGTCTCGGCCTGGATCCGGCGGCACACCTCGAGGCCGTCGAATCCGGGGAGCATCACGTCCAGCACGACGAGATCGGGAAGGCACGAGGCGCATTCGCGAACGCCCGCGGGACCGTCGGAGGCGGTCCGCACCGCGTACCCCTCGGCCCGCAGCCGGGCGGCGATGGCGTCGGCGATGGTCCGGTCGTCCTCCACCACGAGTACGGTGCGCTGGGTCATGGCCTCGACTGTATGGCCCGGATGTGGGAATTCCGGGAGGGACCTGTGAAGGTTCCGTGGAGGATCGGCGGAGCGGCCGAAGTGGTCCACGGACACCTTGTCGAGCGGCAATTCCGGTGTACTCTCGACTTCACTTCTTACTCCGCAGTAAGATACTTCCGTCCGAGACCGAACACCGAGAAATGGTGATCATGAGCAAGCAAGACAGCGTTGTGACAACGAACGGTGCCGCTCGCCGCACAGACGATTCGTCGGCTCGCCGCCCCCGCGACACCTCCGCGGTCGGCCTCAACCCGATCAAGCGGGACGCGATGGGCGCCGCCATGCGCGTGCTGACCAAGATCACCGGGTCCGACCTGGCCGAGAAGTACAACCTCCGCGAGCCGATCAACCGGGTCACATACGAGGGCACCAAGACCGGCTTCAAGACGCTCGGCGCCGCGACCCGCACGTTCGCGAAGGTGGCAGGAGGCAGCAAGCCGACCCGTCTGCCCGCGGGCGAGGCGACGAACGCCGACTTCTTCGACCTGACCCCGACCGACGAGCAGCAGATGATCACCTCGACCGTCCGCGACTTCGCGGCCGAGATCCTGCGCCCCGCCGCCCACGACGCCGACGAGGCCGCCACTTCGCCCGCCGATCTGGGCAAGCGCGCCGCCGAGCTCGGCATCACCCTGATCAACGTTCCCGAGGAGTTCGAGGGCGTCGCCACCGAGCGCGGAGCGGTGACCAACTCGCTGGTCGCCGAGGCGCTCGCGCACGGCGACATGGGTCTGGCGCTGCCGATCCTCGCCCCGAGCGGCGTCGCGGTCGCACTCACCCAGTTCGGTTCCGAGGGGCAGCAGAAGACATACCTGCCGTCGTTCACCGGCGAGAACGTGCCGGCCGCGGCGCTGGTCGTGACCGAGCCGCGTGCCCTGTTCGACCCCTTCGCGCTGCAGACGAAGGCGGTCCGCTCCCCCAGCGGCTACAAGCTCAACGGCGTCAAGTCGATGGTGCCCGCCGCCGCGGACGCGGAGCTGTTCGTCGTCGCCGCCGAACTGGACGGCCGTCCCGCCCTGTTCATCGTCGAGTCCGACGCGAAGGGCCTTGTCGTGGAGGCCGACCCGAGTATGGGTCTGCGTGCCGCGGGCCTGGGCCGGCTGAACCTCACCGATGTCGCGGTCCCCGAGTCCGCCATCCTCGGCGAGGGCGACGCCGACCAGCGCGCGGCCGACTACGCCGACGCGATCCGGCTGGCCCGGCTCGGCTGGGCGTCACTCGCGGTCGGCACCGGGCAGGCCGTCCTCGACTACGTGATCCCGTACGTCAACGAGCGGGAGGCATTCGGCGAACCGATCAGCCACCGCCAGGCGGTGGCGTTCATGGTCGCGAACATCGCGATCGAACTCGACGGCCTGCGGCTGGTGACGCTGCGCGGCGCCTCCCGCGCGGAACAGGGGCGGTCGTTCGCCCGCGAGGCCGCACTCGCCCGGAAGCTGGCCACCGACAAGGGAATGCAGATCGGCCTCGACGGCGTACAACTGCTCGGCGGGCACGGCTTCACCAAGGAGCACCCGGTCGAGCGCTGGTACCGAGACCTTCGCGCCATCGGCGTTGCCGAGGGCATCGTCCTCATCTGACGCCACAGGAGACCACAGACAATGATCAATCTCGAACTTCCCCGCAAGCTCAGGGCGTCCGCCAACCAGGCGCACCAGGTCGCGGCGCAGATCCTGCGCCCCGTCTCACGCAAGTACGACCTCGCCGAGCACGAGTACCCCGTCGAGCTCGACACGATGGCCGCGATGGTCGAGGGCCTCAACGACTCCGGCACCGGAGCCTCGGGTGCGGCGCTCGGCCGCGGTGACGCCCCGTCCGTGATCGGCAACGCCAACGGCGGCAACATGGCGTCGCTGATGAACGTCATCGAAACCTGCTGGGGCGATGTCGGTCTGACGCTGTCCATCCCGTACCAGGGCCTCGGCAACTCCGCCATCGCGGCCGTCGCGACCGACGAGCAGCTCGAGCGGTTCGGCAAGGTGTGGGCCTCGATGGCCATCACCGAGCCGAGCTTCGGCTCCGACTCGGCCGCCGTCACCACCACCGCCGTCCTCGACGGCGACGAGTGGGTGCTCAACGGCGAGAAGATCTTCGTCACCGCCGGCGAGCGGTCGACCCACATCGTCGTGTGGGCGACGGTGGACAAGACCAAGGGCCGCGCCGCGATCAAGTCGTTCGTCGTGCCGCGGGACGCCCCGGGCCTGTCCGTCGCGCGGCTCGAGCACAAGCTCGGGATCAAGGCGTCCGACACCGCGGTGCTGCTGCTGCAGGACTGCCGGATCCCGAAGGACAACATCCTCGGCGACCCGGAGGTCAACGTGGAGAAGGGCTTTGCCGGGGTCATGCAGACCTTCGACAACACCCGCCCGATCGTCGCCGGCATGGCCATCGGCCTCGGCCGCGCGGTGCTCGAGGAGCTGCGTGAGATTCTCGCCGAGGCCGGCGTCGAGGTCTCGTACGACACCCCGGCGAACAACCAGCACGCCGCCGCCGCCGAGTTCCTGGCCCTGGAGGCGGACTGGGAGGCGGCGTACCTGCTGGCGCTGCGCGCCACCTGGATGGCGGACAACAAGAAGCCCAACTCGCTCGAGGCGTCGATGTCGAAGGCGAAGGCGGGCCGCACCGGAACGGCGGCCTCGCTCAAGGCCGTCGAGCTGGCAGGCACCCAGGGATACTCGCAGCGGCCGCTGCTCGAGAAGTGGGCCCGCGACAGCAAGATCCTCGACATCTTCGAGGGCACGCAGCAGATCCAGCAGCTGATCATCGCCCGCCGCCTGCTCGGCAAGTCGTCGTCCGAGCTCAAGTAGTCTGCACGACAACCGGTTCCATCACGACGTCCGTCCCCGTCGCAATCACCGCGACGGGGACGGATGCGTCTACACCGACCGTGGTCCCGCACCGGGTCCGCGAGCGGATACCCAGGTCACCTGAGCAGGAACTCGAGGGTGATCCGTTCGAATGCCTCCTTGGCTTCGACCATCACCCAGTGCCCGCATTTCGGGAAGATGTGCAACTCCGCATCGGGAATGAGTCGCATCGGGATCATCGGCATGTCCGGCGGACACTGTCGGTCGTCACGACCCCAGGTCAGCAAGGTCGGACACCGCACCTTGCCCATCATCGACCAGTACGGCGGTGCGTCCGAGTTGGCCATCGCTTGCTGCTGCGCCTCGAACGCCTCGGAGCCGTACATCGCGGCCAGCGTCTTGTGTGATTCCGGATCGTTGGACGTTTCCCAACGTTCCTCGATTCGCTCCTCGGTGATCACGGCACGGTCGTAGACCATGCACTCGAGCCACCGAACCAACTTCTCGCGACGGGGACCGTCGGCGAAATCCTGCAGCAGCCGCGTGCCCTCACTCGGATTCTGACTGAAGATGTTCGGCCCCACCCCACCGATGGTGACGAGCTTGTTCACCCGCTCGGGACGCTTCACGGCCACATTGACGCCGACGACCCCGCCCATGGAATTGCCGATCATCGCGGCCGATTCGATGCCCAGCGCATCCATGAAGCGCAGCACCGACGACCCCGCAGTCAGCACGGGGTGCCCGCCGACGGGGTCGCTCACGCCGAATCCTGGGAACTCGAGGATGTAGCAGTGGAAGTGCTCGGCGAACACATCCAGGTTGCCTCGGTAGTTGCGCCACCCGCTGACCCCGATCCCTGAGCCGTGCAACAGCAGAAGCGGGGGTCCCTCGCCCGCCTCGTGATAGCGCAGCACACCCTTGTCGGTGGCGACTTCCCTCTTGGTCCCCTCGTAGGTCACGTCCATGCGGCAAGGCTAGAACACGTTCCAATCCTGGAGGCGGGATCGGCATCGCCCCGGCCACCGCGATGACCAAGTGCAGCGGGGTTGGCCGAGGACCGTACGAAGAGACTGCGACCAGCAGGCCGACGCACTCGATCGTTACCCGTGCCCGCCACCGGCTCACGGTCTACCCTGTGACCCAACACACACCGGAGCACTCCGCAGGGGGAAGCGATGCCAGGCGCTCTGACGAAGGTCACCGACACTCTGGGCGCGATCCGGGTGATGGTGCGATCGGGCCTGGTGCCGTTCCCCCGCCTCGATCGCGGGCTCGCCTCGATCCGTGCGGCCGAGCGCTACGGCCCGTTCGCGGGAGTGGTGCACGCCCACGCCACCGCCGGTCTCGATGCCGTCGCGATCGTCGACGAACGCGGCCAGCTCACGTACGCAGAACTCGAGGGCATGTCGAACGCACTGGCGCGCGCCTGGGCCGCTGACGGCGTCACCCCCGGGTCCGTGGTCGGCGTCATGTGCCGCAATCACCGCGGACTCGTGCTCACGATGCTCGCCGCCGCGAAGCTGGGCACCAAGCTGGTTCTGATGAACACCGGGTTCGCCACCCCGCAGTTGGTGGACATCGCTGCCCGCGAACAGGTTCGGGCGTTCGTCCACGACGAGGAGTTCGCCGCGGTTGCAGCCGGCCTACCGCCGGACGTGCGGCGGTACGTGGCGTGGGGGCAGTCCGCCGACGGCACCACCCGGCTCGACGACCAGCTCACCGGACACAGCAGCGCTCCCATGGCCGCGCCGCCGGTGCCCGGCAGCTTCGTGCTGCTGACCAGTGGCACCACCGGCACGCCGAAGGGGGCGCCGCGGGAGCGGACCTCGCCGCTGGCGTCGGCACAGTTCCTCGACCGGGTACCGCTGCGCCGGGGCCAGACGATGGTGATGGCCGCGCCCGCGTTCCACGGCACCGGGATCTCGCAACTCGGGCTCGCGCTCACCCTCGGCCAGACGGTGGTGCTGCAACGTCGGTTCGACCCGTTGCAGACCGTCCAGCTGACCGCCGACCACCGCGCCGACGTCCTCGTGGTGGTCCCGACGATGCTGCAGCGGATCGTCGACCTCGGCCCGGACGTCCTCGCCCGGTTCGACACCACGAACCTGTCGATCGTCTTCGCCGCCGGCTCGTCCATCTCCCCCGACCTGTGCCGCCGCACCACCGACGCGTTCGGGCCGGTGCTGCACAACCTGTACGGCTCCACCGAGGTCGCGGTCGCGACGGTCGCCACGCCCGCCGACCTGGCCCTGGTTCCAGGGACCGCGGGACGCCCACCCGTCACCTGCCACGTCGGGCTGTACGACGACGCCGGCAGCCGGATCGACGAACCGGGTGTGGTGGGCCGGATCTTCGTCTCGAGCGGACTGAGCTTCAACGGCTACACGGACGGCCGTGACAAGGAGCGGATCGACGGTCTGCTGTCCACCGGAGACGTCGGCCACTTCGACCACCGCGGACTGCTGTTCGTCGACGGCCGGGACGACGACATGATCGTCTCCGGCGGCGAGAACGTCTACCCGCTCGAGGTGGAGAACCTGCTCGCCGACCACCCGGATGTCGCGGAGGCCGCGGTGATCGGTGTCGAGGACCTCGAATTCGGCCACCGCCTGCGGGCGTTCGTGGTGCCCGCGCCGGGATCTCCCGAGGTCGACGCCCAGGCGCTGAAGTCGTTCGTCAAGGAACACCTCGCGCGGTACAAGGTTCCGCGCGAGGTGGTCTTCCTGGACGAGCTGCCCCGCAATGCGACCGGCAAGCTGCTGCGGCAGGGGCTGCACGAGATCGACCTACCCGACGCGTGACCGCTCGGTGAGCGCGGCCTCGACGTCCAGCTCGATCAGCGCGGCGTTGATCATCGCGCCGGCCTGCACTCCCCCGGCGGCAGCCGAAATAACCTGTGCGCGTGGATCGGTCACGTTCCCCGCGACCCACACCCCGGGCACGGTCGTCGCCCCTGTCGGGTCCGCAGGCAGGTGGGTGCCGATGACCTCGCCACCCATCTCCTGTGCGACGGGTTCGAGCCCGAGACCGCGCAGGAACTCGGTGTGCACCTCGAACCGCGGCGGCGCCACCAGCGCCTGGCGCGCGATCACCCCGCGGCCGGCGACCCGCACCCCGGTCAGCCGATCCCCGTCGACCTCGAGCCCGGTGACGGCGCCCTCGACGACCTCGATGCCGCGGGCGGCGAACTTCTCGAGGTCCGCGGCGCCGAACGGCGGGGCGGTGTGGGCGAACACCACCACGTCGGAGCTCCACTGTCGCCACATCAACGCCTGGTGCGCCGCAAGCGAACTCGTCGCGAGAATGCCGATCGCGCCGTCCCGGACCTCCCACCCGTGGCAGTACGGGCAGTGCAGCACGTCACGCCCCCAGCGTTCGCGCAATCCCGCCACATCGGGGAGTTCGTCGACGAGTCCGGTGGTGACCAGCAGTTGCCTCGCCGTGGCCTCCCGACCGTCACCGAGCCGGATCCGGAAGCCGGCGTCCGTCGCCGCGGCAGCGACAACTTCCCCGACGACGAACTCGGCTCCGTACCCAGCCACTTCGTCGCGTCCGATCCGCAGCAGGTCCCGCGGGTTCGCGCCCTCACGGCCGAGGTAGTTGTGTATGTGCTCGGCGGGCGCGTTTCGCGGCCGGCCCGCGTCGACCACCAGGACCGACCGGCGAGCCCGCGACAGCGAGAGCGCCCCTCCGAGTCCCGCTGCACCGCCACCGACGATCACCACGTCATATCTGTCGTTCATCGCGTCTCCGTTCCCTGTATCGCTCCGGTCCGGAATCCACTGTCCGCCGGATCGCGCGATTTCGACAAGGAGATTTGCTGAAAATGCAAGATCATCGGAGCACTGCCGAATCCTCGATGCCGCCGCCCCAGCGTCGACGATCCGGGGAAACGTGAATACGACGAAGGCCCCGGTACCTGAGTACCGGGGCCTTCGTCTTCGTAGCGGGGACAGGATTTGAACCTGCGACCTCTGGGTTATGAGCCCAGCGAGCTACCGAGCTGCTCCACCCCGCGCTGCACTGACTACTGTACACGACTTCCGGAGCACTTCTGACCACCCCTCCCCGATGGTTGCCGATGTCACATCGAGCCACCCGAAACAGCCCGACGGGGCATCGGAGATGTCGTGAAGGAGTGCGCCGCCGGCGGGCCCCGCGGCGGGCGGGCCAGACCCCGGAGCGGACCAACGCTCGAAGCCGACAATGCCAGGAAACGACGGTGGCCGGAAACGACGAAGGACCCGGTACCTGGGTACCGGGTCCTTCGTTCTTGGTAGCGGGGACAGGATTTGAACCTGCGACCTCTGGGTTATGAGCCCAGCGAGCTA
>NZ_JBSFRT010000053.1:0-37617 GCF_053589375.1 Rhodococcus sp. NPDC003348 | reverse complement strand
GGGGTGCAACGGGATTCCCGTTGCACCCCACCGACGCACCCGTGACTAGAGGTACTGACCGGTGTTCGACTCGGTGTCGATCGCGCGGCTGGCGCTGGCGTTCTTGCCGGTGACCAGCGTGCGAATGTAGACGATCCGCTCACCCTTCTTGCCCGAGATCCGTGCCCAGTCATCGGGATTGGTGGTGTTGGGCAGGTCCTCGTTCTCGGAGAACTCGTCGACGATCGAGTCGAAGAGGTGCTGCACCCGCAGGCCCGGGGCACCGGTCTCGAGCACGGCCTTGATGGCGTACTTCTTCGACCGGTCCACGATGTTCTGGATCATCGCGCCCGAATTGAAGTCCTTGAAGTACAGGACCTCCTTGTCCCCGTTGGCGTAGGTGACCTCCAGGAAGCGGTTCTCGTCGCTCTCCGCGTACATCCGGTCCACGACGCGCTCGATCATCGCCTTGACGCAGAGCGCCCGGTCCCCGCGGAACTCGGCCAGGTCGTCGGCGTGCACCGGCAGCGACTCGGTCAGGTACTTCGAGAAGATGTCCTGCGCGGACTCCGCGTCCGGGCGTTCGATCTTGATCTTCACGTCGAGCCGGCCGGGACGAAGGATCGCGGGGTCGATCATGTCCTCGCGGTTCGACGCACCGATCACGATGACGTTCTCGAGCCCCTCCACACCGTCGATCTCGCTGAGCAGCTGCGGCACCACGGTGGTCTCGACGTCGGACGAGACGCCCGAGCCGCGGGTCCGGAAGATCGAGTCCATCTCGTCGAAGAACACGATCACCGGAGTGCCCTCGGACGCCTTCTCCCTGGCACGCTGGAAGATCATCCGGATGTGACGCTCGGTCTCACCGACGAACTTGTTGAGCAGCTCGGGGCCCTTGATGTTCAGGAAGTACGACTTGGCGTCCTTGGCATCCTGTCCCCTGGCCTCCGCGATCTTCTTCGCGAGCGAGTTGGCGACGGCCTTGGCGATCAGCGTCTTGCCACAACCCGGCGGGCCGTACAGCAGGACACCCTTCGGCGGCCGCAGCGCGTACTCGTGGAACAGATCCTTGTGCAGGAACGGCAGCTCGACCGCGTCCCGGATCTGCTCGATCTGACGGCCGAGACCACCGATGTCGCCGTAGTCGACGTCCGGGACCTCCTCGAGCACGAGGTCCTCGACCTCGGCCTTCGGGATCCGTTCGAACGCATAACCGGCCTTCGTGTCGACCAGCAGCGAATCGCCGGGCCGCAGCTTGCGGGTCGGCGAGTCGATGTCCTCGTCGTCGGGGTGCAGCGTGGTGTCCGACGCGGCCACCGCCAGCGGATGCGCGAGCCAGACGACCCGCTCCTCGTCGGCGTGCCCGACCACCAGTGCCCGTTCCCCGTCGTCGAGGACCTCGCGAAGGGCGCAGATCTCCCCGATCCGCTCGAACGATCCCGCCTCGACCACCGTCAACGCCTCGTTCAGCCGGACCGTCTGTCCCGGCTTGAGCTCTTCGGTGTCGATGTTCGGCGAACAGGTCAGCCGCATCTTGCGCCCGGAGGTGAACACGTCGACCGTCTGGTCGTCGTGAGCGAGGATCAGCACGCCGTACCCGCTCGGCGGCTGACCGAGCCGGTCGACCTCCTCGCGCAGCGCGATCAGCTGCTGACGCGCCTCCTTGAGCGTGTCCATGAGCTTCGAGTTGCGGATCGACAGGGAATCCACCCGTGACTCGAGTTCACGCACCTGCTCGGGTGACTGGGCAAGTTGTCGGCGAAGTGCAGCGGCCTCGAGCTTGAGGGCCTCGAGTTCCGCCCTGGCAGCCAGCGAGTCCGGATTCTCTGTTGCGCTCATGTGCGACTCCTCCCAGTTCGATCCCCCAACGCTACCGCCGTGCGGGCGAAAGTGTGTTGCGACACTTGAGACGTCGCACACTCTGAGAAATCGGGCCGAACTCGACCCCTCCCAACCCATGTTAGCCTCACCTACATTCACCGCCGTTTGCCGAGGAAAGGGTCACCCGTGATCACCCGCACGTCACTCATCGCCACCGGAGCAGTTCTCGTCGCACTCGGCCTCACCGCGTGTGGCTCCGACGACGCCGACGACACCGCGACTGCGACCACCTCGGCCGCCGCGGCCACCACCGGCGCGGCCGCCACCAGCGCCGCAGCCGCGGCCGCGACCCCGACGTCCGAGGAACTGCAGGCCACCCTCGCCACCTTCTTCGACCCGGCGGTGCCCGCGGCGGACAAGATCGCCCTCATCGAGGACGGCAACGAGCAGGCTGCGGTCGTCGAGCAGTTCAACGGCGTGCTGCAGGGCTACCCGCTCACCGCCGAGGTCACCAAGGTGGTCGCCGTCGACGGTGACACCGTCACCGCGACCGCCACGATCGCCGGCCCGCACGGCGGTGCCCCGACGGACGTCACCTTCGACTCGGTGAACGGCACCTGGGTGATCTCCGACGACGCCGCCTGCACCCTCTTCGGCATGGGACGCCTCGCCTGCGTCAAGTAGGCGCCCGCGGCGCCGGTGCGTGATCTCCACCCCGACCGGGGTGGAGATCACGCACGAGGGCGTCAGCCCTTGCTGGGGCGGCGCTGCGGCTTCGGGGTGACGGTTCCCTCCGCAAGCCGTCGGGCGCTCACCAGGAAGGCCGTGTGGCCCTGCATCCGGTGCTCGGGGCGCACCGCCAGCCCGACGACGTGCCAGCCGCGCACGATCGACTCCCAGGACCGCGGCTCGGTCCAGCACTCCTGCTCCCGCATCGCCTCGACGACCTTCGACAGCTGCGTGACGGTCGCGACGTAGACGATCAGCACACCGCCGGGGACGAGCGCCTTGGACACCGCGGGCAGGACGTCCCACGGCGCCAGCATGTCGAGCACGACACGATCGACCTGACCGTGGACGTCGGAGTCGTAGTCGGCGAGGTCGCCGATCGTCAGATCCCAGTTCTCGGGGCGGCCACCGAAGAAGGTCTCCACGTTCCGCACTGCATGCTCGGCGTGGTCCTCGCGCACCTCCCAGGACTGCACCTTGCCCTCCGGGCCGACCGCGCGCAGCAGCGAGCAGGTCAGTGCGCCGGAGCCGGCTCCGGCCTCGAGCACCCGCGCACCGGGAAACACGTCACCCTCGTGCACGATCTGCGCGGCGTCCTTCGGGTAGATCACCTGCGCGCCGCGCGGCATCGACAGCACGTAGTCGATCAGCAGCGGCCGCAACGCCAGATACGGCGTGCCGTTGGTGGAGGTGACGACGCTGCCCTCCGGGGTGCCGATCAGGTCGTCGTGCAGGATGCCGCCACGATGGGTGTGGAACTCCTTGCCCGGCTCGAGCACCACCGTGTACTTACGTGCCTTCGCGTCGGTGAGCTGGACGCGGTCACCGACCCGGAACGGTCCCGTCGGTCGACCCTGCAGCGCTGACATCTCGCAAACTCCTCTGTTGTTGTGTCCGGCGACCCTGGCGCCGGCCCCGACGGCGGTGTCGGGCCCGGGGCATACCCTGCCAGGCGTGAGCAGCCCCGCGACGACGCACCCCACAGAACCGGCCGCACCCCGGCCGGACGGACAGACCGCACCGCGGCAGGGGTCCCGGCCCGCGCTGTCACCCTCCCGGGCCGGCGACTTCCGGCAGTGCCCGTTGCTGTACCGCTTCCGCGCCATCGACCGGCTCCCGGAGACCCAGACGACCGCCCAGGTCAAGGGGACGCTCGTGCACGCCGTGCTGGAGGCGCTCTACGCACTACCCGCACCCCGGCGGGACCGGTCGGCCGCCGTCTCCCTCGTCGCGCCGGCCTGGGACCGGCTGCTGGCGCAGACCCCGACCGCCGCCGACGTGGTGCCGGACGCCGACCTGTCCGGGTTCCTCGACGACGCCCGCCGGATCGTCGAGAACTACTACCTGCTCGAGGATCCGACGGCCTTCGACCCGGAGTCGTGCGAGCTGCGGATCGAGACGGACCTCGACGACGGCGTCCCGCTGCGCGGGTTCGTCGACCGGATCGACGTCGCACCGACCGGTGAGGTGCGCATCGTCGACTACAAGACCGGCCGGGCGCCGCGGGAGGGTTTCGAGCAGCAGGCCCTGTTCCAGATGAAGTTCTACGCGCTGATGCTGCTGCAGACCCGTGGCGTCGTCGCCGCCCAGCTGCGCCTGCTGTACCTCACCGGCGGCGAGATCCTCACGTACACACCCGATCACGACGAGTTGCGCCGATTCGAACGGACGTTGAGTGCGATGTGGCGGGCCATCCTCGACGCCGCCGCCACCGGGGAGTTCGAACCCAGCCCGGGGCGCATGTGCAGATTCTGCGATCATAAGCTGCACTGCCCCGTCTTCGGGGGCACGCCGCCACCCTATCCCGGCTGGCCGCTCGACAACGAGGAGTTCGCCGGTGACTGACGCCGCCCTGCACGATTCGGCCTATTTTGTTGCACTGGAACCACTTCCGGACGGCACCGAGCGCTTCCAGCCCACCGGGCACACCCTGAGCACCTGGTCCCACGACATGCAGCACGGCTCTCCCCCGTCGGCGCTGCTCGCGCGGGCGGTGCGACGCTGCGACGCCCGGCCGGACACCCGGCTGACACGGGTCGTGATCGAGATCCTCGGCCCGATCCCTTTGACGGAGATCCGGGTGCGGTCGTGGATCGAACGTCCCGGTCGCCGAATCGAACTCGTGGTCGCCGAACTGTCCGCGGCCGGCCCGGACGGCACCTGGCGGGCCGTCGCGCGAGGAACCGGCTGGCGGCTGCAGACGGCCGACACCACCACCATCGCACATGCCGCCGACCCGACGATTCCACCACGCGCCGCGGATGCGCCACCCCTTCCGGAGGGCCACTTCTGGCGCACCGGCTTCATCGACTCGGTGGAGTGGAACTGGCTGACCCCGATCGGTGCGCCCGGTGTCGGGCTCGCCTGGGGCAAGCCGCATCCCGATCTGGTGGACGGGGAACCGCTCGACCCCGTCGACCGGTTGTTCCTCATCGCGGACACCGCGAACGGAGTCGGCACGAAGATCAACCCAACCGAGTGGACGTTCCTGAACACGGACGTGACCGTGCACCTGTTCCGCGTGCCGGACGGGGACTGGATCGGGGTGTCCGCGGAAACCTCGTACGGCCCGGACGGCGTCGCGATGTCGTCCGGCGTCCTGCACGACGATTCGGGTCCGGTGGCCAGGGTGACACAGACCGTGCAGGTGCGGGCACGCTGACGCACTCCCCGGGACGACGACCGCGGCCCACCACGAATCATCGTGGTGGGCCGCGGTGCACGAGCGGCTCGGGTCAGAACGCCCGGCAGGTCCGGATGTCGGTCGCGAGAATCGCCTTGGCGCCGATCTCAGCGAGACGGTCCATCACGTCGTTGCTGCCCTTACGCGGCACCATCGACCGGATCGCCACCCATTCCTCGTCGGCGAGGGGCGCGACCGTCGGCGACTCGAGACCCGGGGTGATCGCGACCGCCTCGGCGAGCCTCGCCCGCGGGCAGTCGTAGTCGAGCATCACGTACTGCTGCGCACGCACGACGCCCTGCACGCGGGCGATCAGCTGGTTGCGGGCCTTGTCGTCCTGGTCGGAGCCCTCACGCTCGATCAGCACGCCCTCGGAGTCGCACAGCGACTCGCCGAACGCGACGAGGTTGTGCTGGCGCAGGGTGCGACCGGAGCCGACGACGTCCGCGATCGCGTCCGCGACACCGAGCTGGATGGAGATCTCCACGGCCCCGTCGAGCCGGATGACGGTGGCGTCGACGCCGCGGCGCGCGAGGTCGGCGCGCACCAGGTTCGGGTACGAGGTCGCGATCCGCAGCCCGGCCAGGTCCTCGGGCGTCCAGGTCTTACCTGCGGGAGCCGCGTACCGGAAGCTGGAGCGACCGAATCCGAGCGAAAGCCGTTCGGCGACAGCAGCACCCGAGTCCAGGGCCAGGTCACGGCCGGTGATGCCGAGGTCCAGTTCACCGGACCCGACGTAGATCGCGATGTCCTTCGGCCGCAGGAAGAAGAACTCCACCTGGTTGGTCGGGTCCAGGACGGTCAGGTCGCGGGAGTCGGTGCGGCGGCGGTAGCCGGCCTCGGTGAGGATCTCGGCGGCGGATTCGGACAGGGAGCCCTTGTTGGGCACTGCAACGCGCAGCATGGTGTTCCTTCCTTCGAAGGCGAGGGGTGTCAGGGAGTCGAGGTGGGGCGACTCACAGATGTCGGTAGACGTCCTCGAGCTTCAGTCCGCGGCCGATCATCAAGACCTGCACCCAGTACAGCAGCTGCGAGATCTCTTCCGAGAGCTCCTCGTCGCTCTGGTACTCGGCGGCGATCCACACCTCGCCGGCCTCCTCGATCACCTTCTTGCCCTGGGCATGGACGCCGGCGTCCAGCGCGGCCACGGTGCCGGAACCCTCGGGACGGGTGACGGCGCGGTCGGACAGCTCGGCGAACAGCGAATCGAAGGTCTTCACGGGTCGCAATTGTTTCACAGCGCCGGACCGGCACTGCTGGCGCACTCAGCCTTCCGGTCGGGTGAGCGTCGGAGCGCTCGCGATCAACGTCCGGGTGTACGGATCGAGTGGGCGTTCGTAGACGTCCTCGGTGGGCCCGCACTCGACGATCCGGCCGCGATGCATGACCGCGACGACGTCGCACACGTGGCGGATCACCGCGAGGTCGTGGGAGACGAGCAGCAGTGTCAGATCGTGCTCGGCAACCAGCCCGGCAAGCAGGTCGAGGACCTGCGCGCGAACCGAGACGTCGAGTGCACTGACCGGTTCGTCGGCGATCAGGATCCGGGGCCGGGTGATCAGGGCACGGGCGATGGAGATCCGCTGCCGCTGTCCGCCCGAGAACTGGTGCGGATACCGCCGAGCGGCCTCCGGGTCCAGCCCGACGTCGGTGAGCATGGCCTCCACCAGGGCATCGGCACCGGTCCGGTCGGTGAGCGGTTCGGCGACGATGTCGGCGACCCGCATCCGCGGGTCGAGGGAGCCCATCGGGTCCTGGAAGACGATCGAGACGTCCCGGCGCAGGAAGCTCAGGTCACGTTCCCTCGCGCCGACGATCTCCCGCCCCGCGACCCGGACGGAGCCGGCGGTCGGGGTGTCCAGCGCGCACAGCAACCGGATCAGCGTGGACTTGCCACTGCCGGACTCGCCGACGATCCCGAAACGCTGACCGGCCGCGACGTCGAACGACGCGTCGGCCAGAGCGTGCACGGGTTCCGGCCTGCGCCACAGCGACTCGCGGCTGCCGCGGTAGGTGCGGGACAGTCCGCGCACCGAGATCAGCGGGTCGGTTTGCTCGTTGAAGACCGGTGCCGCCCCGGATGCGTGGCCGGTGTCGGCGGACTCCCCGTGGCCGAGCCGGGACGCCTCGAGCAGGGACCGGGTGTACGGATGCGCCGGATCGCCGAACACGTCGTCGATCGGGCCGGACTCGACGATCTCGCCGTCGCGCATCACGAGCACCCGTTCGCACAGTTGCGACACGACCGCGAGGTCGTGGGTGATCAGCAGCAGGGCGGTGTCGTGCTCGCGGACGGTGGTGTCGATCAGGTCGAGGATCTGGGCCTGGACGGTGACGTCGAGCGCGGTGGACGGCTCGTCGCAGATCAGCAGCCGCGGCCGGTTCGCCATGGCGATCGCGATCAGCACGCGTTGCCGCTGACCGCCCGACAGCTCGTGCGGATACGACCGGGCGATCCGCGCGGGATCCGGCAGGTTCACCGCGGCCAGCAGGTCGAGCACCACGTCGCGGCGCGCTCGGCGGCTCAGGTCGCCGCGGCCGTGCCGCGAACTTCCACGGTGCAGCGCCAGCACCTCCCCGACCTGGTTGCCGACCCGCATCAACGGGTTCAGCGCGCTCATGGGCTCCTGGAAGACCATCGAGACGTCGTCGCCGCGCAGTCGCGTCCACTCCCGCTCGGACAGGTCGAGCAGGTTGCCGGGGGTACCGTCGAGACGCACCGCCCCGGACGCGGTCAGCTGGTCCGGCAGCAGGCCCATCAGGTTCAGGGCGGTCAGCGACTTCCCGGAGCCCGACTCGCCGATCAGCCCGAGCCGCTCCCCCGCATCCAGCCGGAAGCCGACTTCGGACAGCAGGGTCCGCTCGCCGGCCCGGACGCCGAGCCCGGTCACCTCCAGCAGCGGCGCGGTCATCGCGCCACCCCCGTCATCGCGCCACCTTGGGGTCGAGACGGTCGCGAAGGCCGTCGCCGAGCAGGTTGAAGCCGAGCACGGTCACCGCGATGGCCAGACCCGGCCACAGCATCACCATCGGCTCCAGGTACAGGTACGGCTGCGTCTCCTGCAGCATCCGGCCCCACGACGGTGTCGGTGGCGGGGTGCCGAACCCCAGGTACGACAGCGCCGCCTCGGCGAGCACGGCGAGCGCGAACGTCACCGACGCCTGCACGATCAGCTCGCTCGAGATGTTCGGCAGCACGTGCCGGGCCGCGATCGAACCCCGGCTGCGGCCGCTGGCCCGCGCCGCGAGGACGTAGTCCTGCGCCATCACCTGGCGGGTGCCTGCGCGCGCGACCCGCGCGAATCCCGGCGCGGCCCCGATGCCGAGCGCGACCATCGCGGTCACCGTCGAACCGCCCCAGATCGCGGCGAAGATGATCGCGAGGAGCAGCGCGGGGAAGGCGAGCAGCACGTCGTTGCCGCGCATCAGGATCTCGTCGGCGGGGCCTGCCCTCATTCCGGCGCTCACCCCGAGGGGAATCCCGATGACGGCGGCCACCGCGACCGCGACCAGGCCGACCAGCAGCGTCGTGCGCGCACCGACCAGCAGGATGCTGACGATGTCGCGGCCGAAGTCGTCGGTGCCGAGCCAGTGCGAGCCGTTCGGCGGCAGCAGCCGGGCGGACGGGTCGACGACGGTCGGATCGAAGGGCGTCCACACCAGCGAGATCGCGGCCGCGACCACCACCGACGCGACCAGCACCCCGCCCACGACGAGGGTGCCGGGTATCCGCGACGCCTCTCGCCGTTTCCCGCTGCGCGCCGCGGGCCGCGTCATGTGCCACTCCTCAAGCGGGGGTCGATGACCGTGTAGAGGAGGTCCACCACCAGGTTCAGCAGCAGCACCATCAGCACCAGCACCATCACGATCGACTGCACCGCACCCATGTCCCGCTGGCTCACCTTGTCCAGCAGCAGGCTGCCCAGCCCGGGGACCACGAACACCCGCTCGATCACGACGGCTCCGATCAGCAGCGCGCTCAACTGCACCCCCGCCACCGTGATCACCGGGACCGCGGCGTTGCGCAGACCGTGCCGCAACAGTGCCCGCGTGCGGGTCAGACCCTTCGCGCGCGCGGTGCGCAGGTAGTCCTCCCCCAGTTCGTCGAGGACGGCGGAGCGCACGTAACGGGTCAGCACGGAACCCTGGACGAGTCCCAGCGCCAACGCGGGCAGCGCCAGGTAGGACAGGAACCCGCCGATGCCCTCGATCGGGGCCTGCCAGCCGCTGGACGGCAGCCACCCGAGTTCGACGGCGAAGACCGTCGACAGGAGCACTCCGGCGAGGAACGCGGGGATCGCGATCCCCACCTGACTGATTCCGCCGATCAGCGTCCCGTCCGCCTTCCCCGCACGCACGGCCGCGGCGACCCCGAGGGGCAACGCGATCAGCAACGCGACGACCATGCCCGCACCGACCAGCCACAGCGTCACCTGCAGCCGGTCCAGAATCTCCGGGCCGACCGGCTGCCGGGTCAGGTACGAGTTCCCCATGTCGCCGCGCAGCATCGCCCACACCCAGGTCACGTACCGTTCGGGCAGCGGTGCGTCGAGTCCCATCGCCACCCGCTCCCTGGCGACGTCCTCCTCGGATGCCTGCACCCCCAACGCGATCCGCGCCGGGTCGCCGGGGAGCACGGCCAGCATCGCGAAGACGAGCACCGACGCGACGGCGGCGGTCAGCGCGAAGATGCCCAGCCTGCGGGCGATGGTCACCAGCATCGCCTACCCCCGCCGCACCCGGGACAGGTCCATCGCCAGGCTGGTGGCGTTGTGCGGCAGGCCGGTCAGGTCCGAATCCGCCACCACGAGAAGCGGGAACAGGAACAGCCAGTCGGCGGCGGCGTCGTCGGTGATCGTGCGGGCGACCTGCCGCATCATCGCCACGTGGTCGGCGGTGTCGGCGGCGTCGGCCTCCGCGAGCAGCGCGGTCACCGCGGGATTGTCGTAGCCCCAGTAGAACTTCGGATTGCCGAAGGTGACGATGTCGTGCGGTTCGGAGTGCTGGATCACCGACATCTGATAGTCGTGCCGGGTGAACACCTGGTCCAGCCAGACCGCGGGGAACTCGACCGGGTTGATCTGCACCCGGAAGCCGACCTGCTGCAACTGGGAGGCGACGACCTGCGCGGACGCGGTCGCGTACGGCAGGTTGGGGACGTCGAAGCGCACCGCCGGGTTCGGCGTCCCCGCCTCGGCGAGCAGTGCACGGGCCCGGTTCGGGTCGAACGGGTACACCCCGGTCAGGTCCTCGAACCAGGGATCGGTCGGCGGCACCATCGACCCGATCAGTTCGCCGTAGCCGGCGTATGCGGTGTCGCGCACCGCCTTCCGGTCCACGGCGTACATCACCGCACGCCGCACCCGGATGTCGTCGAACGGGGCGACGGAGCCGTTCATCGACAGCACCACTTCGCCGTTGGTGGTGCCCTGTGTGACGGTGAATCGCGGATCTGCGGTGAATTGACCGAGCAGCTGCGGCGCACCGAGCCCGAAGATCACGTCGACGCCGCCGCTGCGCAGCGCGTTGGCCTGTGCGGTCGCATCCGCGAAGTACCGCAGCCGGACCTGCTTCATCGCGGGCTCCGGACCCCAGTACCGGCGGTTGACGCTCAGCTGCAGCTCCGAACCGGGATTCCAGCGGGACACGGTGTACGGGCCGGTTCCGATGGCGGTGCTCGCCAGCTGGGCGACTCCGGTCGGGCTGAACATCGCCCCGATCGGTCCCGTCATCGCGAACAGCCACTCGTTGCTGGGCCGGCCGAGCACGACCCGCGCCAGGTCCGGGCGTGGGGTCTCGACCCGGTCCACGACCGCCATCGCGCCCGGGGTGTTCGCAGTCCAGTCGCTCTTGACCCGGTCGATGCTGAACTTCACGTCGTCGGAGGTGAACGGGGCACCGTTGCTGAACGAGACGTCCGGGTGCAGGGCGAACTCGTAGACGGTGCGATCGGGGCTGACGGTCCACGAGTCCGCGAGCAGTGGCACGATCGCACCGGAGTCGTCGAGCCGCACGAGTCCCTCGTACACGTTGTCCAGCAACGCCTGCGGGATCGCCGCGCCCGCGGTCCGGGTGAAGTCGAGATTGTCGGGCTTAGCGGTCAGTGCCACGGTGAGGGTGTCGGGTCCCCCGGTCCCGGACAGCCCGGCCCCGGCCGCGCATCCGGCCACCGCCAGCGCGGTGACGGCGGCCAGCGCGACGGCCCGGCCGAGACGAGAGATCATGGCAGCGATCCTGCCACGGCGCTGCCGACGGACAGCGTTCTCCTACTGCTGAACACGCGTGTTTCGCCGGTGACCGGGTCGTCGTACCGCACGCTCCGGGCCAGCAGGCGCAACGGATCGGTGAAGTCGCCGGGCTCCCGGTCCCGCAGTGCCGGGTAGAAGTCGTCGCCGAGGATCGGCAGGCCAAGTGACCACATGTGCAGCCGCAGCTGGTGGGTACGTCCGGTGGTGGGCAGCAGCCGATAGCGGGCGTGGTCGCCGAGCACCTCGATCTCGTCGATCTCCGTGTGCGCGTTCGGTTCTCCGGGAACTTCCCGTGCCGTCGGCTCCCCGTGTCGCTTGTCGATGCGGCTGCGCACCGTGGTCGGGAACTCGCGGCCCGGTGCGTGCGCGGCCAGGGCCTCGTACTCCTTGACCACCCTGCGCTGCTCGAACAGCTGCTGATAGGGCCGGCGCAGCGCCGGGTCGGTCGTGCAGACGAGCACGCCCGCAGTCATCCGGTCGAGTCGATGAGCGGGCACCAGATCCGGCAGGTCCAACTCGCGGCGCATCCGCACCACCACGGACTCGCGGATGTGTCGTCCGCGCGGGATCGTGGCCAGGAAGTGCGGTTTGTCGACGACGAGCAGACCCTCACCGTGATGGAGCACGTCCACTTCGAACGGCACCGGCTCCTCGGCGGGCGGCTCCCGATAGAAGTGGACGAACTGCCCGGACCGGCACGCATCGTCGGGTCCGAGCGGCCGCCCCGACCGGTCGACGACCTCGCCGGCGGCGAATCGGGCGTCCCAGTCGTCCGCCGGCGCGACGGCGGACAGGTAGGCACCCAGCGTCGGCGCCGGGTGGTCGTCGGACACCCGGATCCGGTCGGGGCCGAGGCCGTCCCGCAACGGCAGGGGTGGACGGGTCACGGCCCGCCGGCGCGCCATCGCCGCTCAGTCGTCCGGAGCGCACGCCGCGCAGAGCAGGGTCTGCGCGCGTCCCTCGGCGGTGCTGTGGTCGATGTGCCGTGCGGTCGGCGCGCCGCAGCGCGTGCAGCGGCCGAGAACCGCGGTGTGGTCCGAGAACTCGACCTTCTTGCGGCCGTCGAACACGTACAGCGACCCGTCCCACAGACCGTCGTCGCCGAAGGTCTCGGCGTAGCGGACGATCCCGCCGTCGAGCTGGTAGACCTCCTCGAATCCGCGCCGCCGCATCAACGCCGAGAGCACCTCGCACCGGACGCCGCCGGTGCAGTAGGTGACGACCGGCTTGGACTTGAGGTGGTCGTATCGTCCGCTTTCGAGTTCGGACACGAAATCGCGGGTGGTCGCGACGTCGGGAACCACCGCGTCACGGAACCGGCCGATCTCTGCCTCGAAGGCATTGCGACCGTCGAAGAACACCACATCGTCGCCGCGTCGATCGACCAGATCGTGCAGATCGTGGGGAGACAGGTGGGTGCCGCCGCCCACGACGCCGTCCGCGTCGACCCGCAGTTCGTCCGCTGCACCGAACGTGACGATCTCCGGGCGCACCTTCACCGACAGACGGGGGAAGTCGGCACCGGTTCCGTCGGACCATTTGATGTCGGCGTCGGCGAACGGCGGGTACTCGCGGGTGCCGCGGACGTACCGCTTGACCGCCGCGACGTCACCGCCGACCGTCGCGTTGATGCCGTGCTCCGACACCAGGATTCGGCCGGTGAGCCCGTTCGCCGAGGCCAGTGCGTGCTGCCACAGCCGGATCGCCTCCGGATCCGCGAGCGGCGTGAACCGGTAGAACAGGACGATCTTGGGTATGGCCACTAGACGGTGACCAGCGCGTGCAGCGAGTGCAGGTCGTCTGCGGCCAGGCCTACGAGAGTGTCGCGGAAGATCCGCCGCGGCCCCTCGGGCACCGCGACCAGCGACGGCACCACGAGCACCGTGCAGCCCGCGGCCTCGGCCGCGGCGGCGCCGGTGGGCGAATCCTCCACGGCCAGGCACCGTTCCGGTTCCAGACCGAGCAGTTCGGCGGCCCGCAGGTACGGCGCCGGATCCGGCTTGCCCGCGGCGACCTCGTCGCCGCACACCGAGTGGTCGAAGTGCCCGCGCCCCAGGGTGTCGAGGGCGTACTCGCACAGCTCCCGCTCGGTGTTGGTCACCAGCGCCGACCCGAGCCCGAGCGACCGGACGAGACCCAGCGCCTCCCGTGCGCCCGGCCGCCAGGGCAGACCGGCGGTGAACATCTCCGCCATCCGCGCGTACAGCCAGGACTTGGCCTGCGCCAGCGCCTCCGGGGTCTTCTCCAGTGCCAGCGAGTCGAAGATCGTCGCGAGCGCGAACGGCGTCGAGGAGCCGATGGTCGCCTCGCGCGTCTCCTCGGACATGGTGCCGCCGAGATGCTCGGACAGCTCGCGGACACCGATGTCCCAGAGGTTCTCCGACTCCAGCAGCGTGCCGTCCATGTCCCACAGGACGGCCTGCAAGTGCCCAGACACCTCGGCGGTGCCGATATCAGACATTGAAGTACTTCGCCTCCGGGTGCGTGAGCACGAACGCGTCGGTGGACTGCTCCGGGTGCAGCTGCAGCTCCTCAGACAGGGTCACCCCGATCCGCTCCGGTTCGAGCAGTTCGACCATCTTGCGCCGGTCCTCCAGTTCCGGGCACGCGCCGTAGCCGAACGAGTAACGGGCGCCGCGGTATCCGAGCTTGAAGAACTCCTCCACGTCGGCCGGGTCCTCGTTGGCGACCGCGTCGCCGCCCGGCATGGTCAGCTCCTCACGGACCCGCCGGTGCCAGTACTCGGCGAGCGCCTCGGTCAGCTGGACGCCGATGCCGTGCACCTCGAGGTAGTCGCGGTAGTTGTTCGCCGCGAACAGCTCGTTGGCGAAGTCCGCGATGGGCTGTCCCATGGTGACGAGCTGGAACGGCAGCACGTCCACCTGGCCGGACGCGCGGGCGTCCTCGCGGGGCCGGATGAAGTCGGCGATGCAGAGGAAGCGGTCCCGCTGCTGGCGCGGGAACGTGAACCGGTATCGCTCCTGCGCATCCGGATCGGGCGACTCGAGCACGACGACGTCGTCGCCCTCGGACACGGCCGGGAAGTAGCCGTACACCACGGCGGCGTGCGCGAGGATGCCCTCGGTCGCGAGGCGGTCCAGCCAGTGCCGCAGCCGCGGACGGCCCTCCGTCTCCACGAGCTCCTCGTAGGTGGGTCCGTCGCCGGCGCGCTGGCCGCGCAGGCCCCACTGCCCGAGGAACAGGGCACGCTCGTCGAGCAGGCCGGAGTACTCGGCCAGTGCCACGCCCTTGACGATGCGGGTACCCCAGAACGGCGGTGTCGGCACCGGCAGGTCGGCGGCGACGTCGGATCGCGCGGGCACCTCGACCGGCGTCTCGGCGGCCTTGCGGGCCTCCGCGATCCGCTTCGACCGCTCGTGCCGGGCCTTGCGTTCGGCGGCCTTCTCGCGGGCCGCGATCGCCTCCGGACTGTCCGGGTCCGGACCCTCGCCGCGCTTGGTGGCCATGATGGTGTCCATCAGGTGCAGGCCCTCGAACGCGTCGCGGGCGTACGAGACCTCGCCCTGGTAGACCTCGGCGAGGTCGTTCTCGACGTACGACCGGGTCAGCGCGGCGCCACCGAGGAGCACCGGGAACTGCTCGGCGACGCCCTTGGCGTTGAGCTCCTCGAGGTTCTCCTTCATCACGACGGTCGACTTCACGAGCAGACCCGACATGCCGATGACGTCGGCGCGCTTGTCGAGGGCGACGTCGAGGATGGTCGCGATCGGCTGCTTGATGCCGATGTTGACGACCTCGTAGCCGTTGTTGGACAGGATGATGTCGACGAGGTTCTTGCCGATGTCGTGGACGTCGCCCTTGACGGTGGCGAGCACGATCCGGCCCTTGCCCGCCTCGTCGGTGGCCTCCATGTGCGGTTCGAGGTACGCGACCGCGGCCTTCATGACCTCGGCGGACTGCAGCACGAACGGCAGCTGCATCTGCCCGGAGCCGAACAGCTCGCCGACGGTCTTCATGCCGGACAACAGGGTCTCGTTGATGATCTCGAGCGGCGGGCGCTCGAGCATGGCGGCGTCGAGGTCGGCGTCGAGGCCCGCCCGTTCGCCGTCGACGATGCGCCGTTCGAGCCGCTCGAACAGCGGCAGCGCGGCCAGCTCCTCGGCCCGGGACGCGCGCGCCGAGGCCGCCGAAACGCCCTCGAACAGCTCCATCAGCTTCTGCAGCGGGTCGTAACCGTCGCGGCGGCGGTCGTAGACCAGGTCGAGCGCCGTTTCGCGCTGCTCGTCCGGGATCCGGGCCATCGGCAGGATCTTCGACGCGTGCACGATCGCGGTGTCGAGGCCTGCCTCGGTGCACTCGTGCAGGAACACCGAGTTCAGCACCTGCCGCGCGGCCGGGTTGAGGCCGAACGAGATGTTCGAGATGCCGAGCGTGAAGTGCACTTCCGGGTGTCTGCGCTTGATCTCGCGGATCGCCTCGATCGTCTCGATGCCGTCGCGCCGCACCTCCTCCTGACCGGTGGAGATCGGGAAGGTCAGCGCGTCGATGATGATGTCGGCCTCGGCCAGACCCCACGTGGTGGTGATGTCCTCGATGAGCCGCTCGGCGATGCGCACCTTGTGTTCGGCGGTGCGCGCCTGCCCCTCCTCGTCGATCGTCAACGCGACCACCGCGGCGCCGTGCTCCTTCACCAGCCGCATGATCCGCTGGTACCGCGAGTTCGGGCCGTCACCGTCCTCGTAGTTGACGGAGTTGACGGCGCACCGGCCGCCGAGGTGTTCGAGGCCCGCGCGCAGCACGTCGGGTTCGGTGGAGTCGAGCATGATCGGCAGCGTCGACGCCGTCGCGAATCGGCTCGCCAGTGCCGCCATGTCCGCGGCCCCGTCGCGACCGACGTAGTCGACGTTGAGGTCGAGCATGTGCGCGCCGTCGCGCGTCTGGTCCTTCGCGATGTCGATGCACTTCTGGTAGTCCTCGGCGATCATCGCCTCGCGAAACGCCTTGGAGCCGTTGGAGTTCGTGCGTTCACCGATCATCAGGATCGAGGCGTCCTGGTCGAACGGAACCGACGCGTACAGCGACGAGGTGCCGTCCTCCGGCTGCGGCGTGCGCTGTGCCCGCTCGACCTGCCGGACCGCGTCCGCGACCTGGCGGACGTGCTCGGGGGTGGTGCCGCAGCAGCCGCCGACCAGCGAGAGGCCGAACTCGGTGACGAACCCGGCGAGCGCCGCGGCCAGATCCTCCGCCGACAGCGGGTACTCGGCGCCGTTGGGTCCGAGCACCGGGAGCCCGGCGTTCGGCATCACCGACACCGGCAGCCGCGAGTGCTTGGACAGGTGCCGCAGGTGCTCGCTCATCTCGTCGGGACCGGTGGCACAGTTCAGCCCGATCATGTCGATGCCGAGCGGTTCGAGGGCGGTCAGCGCGGCACCGATCTCGGAGCCGAGCAGCATGGTCCCGGTGGTCTCGACGGTGACGTGGGTGATGATCGGGATGCGGCGGCCGGCCTTGTCCATCGCGTGCTGGCTGCCGATGATCGCGGCCTTCACCTGCAGCAGGTCCTGGCAGGTCTCCACCAGGATCGCGTCGGCACCACCGTCGATCATGCCGAGTGCCGATTCGGTGTAGGCGTCCCGCAGCACCGCGAACGGGGCGTGGCCGAGGGTCGGCAGCTTGGTTCCGGGTCCCATCGACCCGAGCACGAACCGGGCCATGCCGTCCCGGCCCGGCCCCATCTCGTCGGCGACGTCACGGGCGATGCGGGTGCCGCGCTCGGAGAGATCCCTGATCCGGTCCGCGATGTCGTAGTCGGCGAGGTTCGGCAGGTTGCAGCCGAAAGTGTTGGTCTCGACGGCGTCGGCACCGGCCTCGAAGTACGCCGCGTGGATCTCGCGCAGCACGTCGGGGCGGGTTTCGTTGAGGATCTCGTTGCAGCCCTCGAGGTCGCGGAAGTCGGCGAGGGTGAGGTTCGCGGCTTGCAGCATCGTCCCCATGGCACCGTCGCCGATGACAACGCGCTTCGACAGCGCATCCAACAGGGCGGAATGGAATGGGGCAGACATGCCCACCAGAGTAGTGGGCGGGTCGGACCGCCCTGGCCGTAGGCTGGGCAGGTGAGTCCAACCGAACACTCCGAGACGCCCGACGACGACGTCCCCACCCTCCGTGACCCGATTCTCGTGGCCGCGTTCGAGGGCTGGAACGATGCCGGAGACGCCGCCAGCGGCGCGGTCGAGCACCTCGAATTGATCTGGGATGCCAGGCCACTCGCCGAACTGGACTCCGAGGACTACTACGACTACCAGGTCAACCGTCCACAGGTCCGGCAGGTCGACGGCGTGACCCGGGAGATCCAGTGGCCCGCGACCAGGATCTCGGTGTGCTCGCCCCCCGGCAGCGAACGGGACGTGCTGCTGCTGCGCGGGATCGAACCGAACATGCGCTGGCGCAGCTTCTGCGACGACCTCCTCGAGATCATCGAGGAACTCGGCGTCACCACGGTGGTCATCCTCGGGGCCCTGCTCGCGGACACCCCGCACACCCGTCCGGTGCCGGTCACCGGCACCGCCTACAGCACCGAGTCCGCGCAGGCGTTCAACCTGGAACAGACCCGGTATGAGGGGCCGACCGGCATCACCGGGGTGTTGCAGGACGAGTGCGTCAAGGCCGGCGTCCCCGCCATCTCGTTCTGGGCGGCCGTCCCGCACTACGTCTCGCAGCCGCCGAACCCGAAGGCGACCGTCGCGCTGCTGCGCCGCGTCGAGGACGTGCTCGACGTGGAGGTCCCGCTCGGCGAACTGCCGGGGCAGGCGGAGGACTGGGAGCAGACCGTCACCGAGATGACCGAGGAGGACGAGGAGATCTCCGAGTACGTGCGTTCGCTCGAGGAACGCGGCGACGCCGAGGTGGACATCTCCGACGTGATCTCCAAGATCGACGGCGACGCCATCGCCGCCGAGTTCGAGCGCTATCTGCGCCGGCGCGGCCCCGGCAGCTTCGGTGGCGTCTGAGCGGCGCGCCACGGTGAGATCCCGCCAGGGCATCTGACGTGGCGGGTGTGCGGTCCCGGATGCAGCGCGGCGCGCTGTACGCCGGTGGATTTCTGGGTCCGTTCGGCGGAGGTGTCGTCACGTCGATGCTGCCGGAGCTCGGTGACTCGCTCGGGGTGAGCACCGCGCAGGCCGCGTCGGCGCTGACCGCCTACCTGCTGCCGTTCGCGGCACTGATGCTCGTCTCCGGCACCTACGGCGCCCGCTGGGGCGGGTTGCGCACCGTCCGCATCGCCTACGGCGTGTACGCGGTGGCCGCGGTGCTCGCGGTCCTGGCACCGACGTTCGCGGTGTTCCAGGTCAGCCGGGTGGTGCAGGGCTGTGCCAACGCGTTCACCACGCCCCTGCTGCTGGCCGCGCTGGCGGCGATCACACCGAAGGCGCGTCTCGGCCGGGCGCTGGGGGTGTTCGGCGCGCTACAGGCCGCAGGGCAGACGACCGCCCCGCTGGTCGGCGGGCTCGCGGCGGAGGTCAACTGGCGGCTCGCGTTCGTGGTGATCGCGGTGGTCGCGGTGTTGCTCGGCGCGCTCGGCCTGCCGCCCTCACGGGGGGCGGGACCGGCGGGTACGCCGCCCCGGCTGCGCGACGCCCTGCGCCCGACAGTGCTGCGGGTCGGTCTGGTGGCCCTGCTCGGCTGGGGCGCGCTCGGTGGACTGAACTTCCTGGTCGCGTTCCACGCCGAGGACACCCTCGGCCTGGACTCCGCCCACCGTGGCCTGCTGCTGACCGGGTTCGGTGTGGCGGGGATGCTCGCCGCGCGGCCGGTCGGAATCGCGATCGACCGGTTCGGCGCCCGCGCCGCGGTGATCACCGGCGCGGTCGGCGGCGCGGTCCTGGTCGCGGCGACGGGGCTGCTCGGCTCGGTCGGCGCGGTAGCGGTCACCTGGGCGCTGGCCGGCGTCGCCGGGCAGTTCGTGCTGGTCGGGGTCAACTCGGCGATCCTCATGTCGGAGGGCGCCAACCGCGCAGGCGCGGTCTCGGTGGTGCAGGCGTTGCGGTTCGGCGGGGCCGCGCTGGCGCCGATGACGTTGACACCGCTGTACGCGGTCAACCCGATCGCGG
Organism: Rhodococcus sp. NPDC003348; assembly: GCF_053589375.1. Classification (NCBI taxonomy): domain Bacteria; kingdom Bacillati; phylum Actinomycetota; class Actinomycetes; order Mycobacteriales; family Nocardiaceae; genus Rhodococcus; species Rhodococcus sp. NPDC003348. The sequence continues at coordinate 18,082 of NZ_JBSFRT010000053.1, read as the reverse complement.
CGTTCGTGCTGCCGACACTGATGCTCGCGATCGCGGCGCCACTGCTCATGCCGCGCCCCGTCCGCGGCAGCTGATCCTCCGAAATTGGGGCGGATGCCCCATGCCGAGCCGCGGCGAGCGGCCGAGGATTGCGTCATGACCAGTTACAGCACCCCCGAACAGGCTGCCCTCGCCACTGTGCGCGATGCACCGCTGTGGCCGGGAACCGACGAACGGCTCACCGGCTACGGCGTGATGGGACTGCCGTTCGACAGCGGCCACTACCTCGCCCTGCGGCACTTCCCGGCCACCACGATCGGACCCGCGTACCGCACCGTGTGGCACCGGGACCCGGACGGCGAGTGGACGTTCTTCTCGACGGCGGAGCCGGAGCAGAGTTGTCCGCGCTACTTCGCCTCCTCCACCACCACGCACACCGTCCACGCGAACATCGACCTCGAATGGGACGGGCCGTACGAGCTGCGGGTCACGATCCCCGAGGTCCTCTCGTGGCGGATCGGGCTCGCGTCGACCCCGGCCACCGCGGTGATGTCGGCGGTCGGTCGCCGACTGCCCGTCGCCGTCTGGCGCAACGAACCGTTCCTGAAGATGATGGGGCGCACCGCGCGCCCACTGCTTCGGACCGGTCGAATCGGCCTCTGCGGCACGGTCCCCAACGGGCAGCGTTTCGGTGTCGCACCACGGATGTTGTGGGCGGTGACCGCGAGCGAGGCCCACCTGCGAGGCACCGACCTGGGCACCCCCGGGCCGCTGTCCCACCAGGACCGCCTCGGCGACTTCTGGCTTCCCCAGCGCGGCATGTTCGCGGTCGGCAACGCGGATTTCGAGTCGTTCGATCCCGCCCGTCACCGCACGGTGTTGTCCAGCGAGACCGCCGGCTGAGGGGAGTGCACCCCGCCGGTGCGACACCTGCACCGGATTCGACTGCGACACTGATGTTTCCGCAAGCACGCCGCGAGTACACCGAACCTGTTGACGTGCAGCCCCCACGGAGTCACACTGCCTCATGTTGCCCAGCGAAGAACGGCATCTGATCGCGTTGGCGACCCGACGTCTCGCCGACAAGCACTCGGACCTTCCGATCGAAACAGTGGCCGCGGCCGTGGCCCGCGCGCGCGATCACTTCGCCGACCGGCCGATCCGGGACTTCGTTCCCCTGCTCGTCGAGCGGCACGCGGAGAGAGAACTGGCCGCTGCCACCCGGCTCGACGCGTGACACACCCGGCGGCTCCGCCCACCCGGAAGTCCGTCAGGTCTCCTTCTCCGCGTCTCCGAGCCCACCGCCGCTCGCACCGCTGTTGCGGGCTTCGATCGCCTTGACGGACTTCTTGAACGTGCTTCCCAGGACGACCTTGCCGAAGACCGCGAGAACGCCCGCCAGCAACCGTCCCTTGAGGTTCTTGCCGTCGCGAACCACGACGACGTCCACATCGGTCTTCCCGTCGGCCTGGGGCGTGAGCGTGTAGGTGTGGCCGGAGTGGCCTCCCCACAGGTTGGAGTCGGTCGTCGTCATGACGACGTGGCGGGGGTCGGACCAGTCGTAGTGCAGGCGTTCCCAGATGCCGTTCGACCCCTCGGTGACGTCGGCGTCCTGGGGGCCCTTCTTGTGCACCTTCAGGTAGCTGTCGGCACTGTTGCCGAAGATCTCGTGGCGGCTCGGCCCGAAGTCGGTGAGCCCGGCGACGAACTGCTCGGGTGTGGCGGTGGTCGTCTCGTTCAGATGGATCGTGGACATCTGACTTCCTTCCTTCGCAAGGTGGATGATCTGGCCGGACAGCATGCTGGACGGTCCGCCGACTGGTTCTGGCGGCCGGGGTCGGTGAGGCATCCTGCGCACCGCTGACGCGGAGGTCGCGCACGACCACTCAGGCGGAACGGCCCGGTCGCCCTTGTCGCAGCGGCGGCCCGGGACCACTGTTGACCTCGCCGGATTCGACGAGTACGACGTCCCCGAGCAGATGGCAGACCTGGAGGGCGAGTTCGACCTCGAGACGGTCGGTTCCGACCGGGCGCCCCCGCTCGACCTGCGCCCGCTGTACTCGGTACTTGACGGTGTTGTAGTGCAGCGTCAACCTCTCGGCCGCGGCCTTGTTGCTCGCCCCGGTCTCCAGGAAGACCCGAAGCGTCTCGCGCAGCCGGTCGTTTCCGGGGGTGTCGGCAGCGAGTCCGCCGAGGAAGTACCGCACCCAGCGCCGGGTCGCGGTGAGGTCCTGCACGAGCAGTGCCGTGGTCGCGACTCCGGGGTCGGTGAACGCGGTGACCGTGGGGCCGGCCGGCCCGGCCGCGACCGCCACCCGCCTGGCGGCGTCCGCCTGGATGTGGGATCTGCGGAACCCTGACACCCCAGGGAGGGGGCCGCCGACTGCGATGCGGCCGGGCCGCTCTCGGTCGGCGAACTGCCGGATCGCGGTGACGACGCGGGTGGCGTCCACACCCTCCCCCAGCGGTATCCATGCCCAACCGGTGTTCCGGTCGGCGGCCACGAACAGCGGTTCGCCGCGGGAGCGAAGCAGCCGCGCGATTCGGCGTGCACACTGCTCCAGCCGCGCCGGCCCCTCGTCGTCCTCCAGATCCTCGGAGAGCCCGAGGATGAACGCGAGATGGTTGTGCCGCAACGGGTATCCGATGGAGGACTCGATCGACATCGACTCGGCGGTCTCGTCGGCGATGAGCTCGAGGACGCGCAGGGCGCGGACCCGGTTGCGGTTGAGCAGCCAGCGTTCTCGTTCGGTTTCGTACATCTGCACGGCCTGCTGAGAGATCCGGTCGGCGTAGGCCGCGATCACGGTCACGATCCGCCGCGCGATCCGAAGAACCATCTCGGGATCCTCTGCGGGACCGTCGATTTCACCGAGTGCCGTGTCCACCAGAACGGTCTGCCCGAGCCGGTAGGCACGGACGAGCGCGTTGACCGGAACGTCGTGCCGGGCGAGTCGCCGCGCGTATTCCATTGCCGACGCCGAAGCCTCGAGGTGGGCGGCGGAGATGTTGTATCGCAGCGCCTGCCGGACGGTGTCGACATTGCCCTCGATGCTCCCGTCGAGCATCTCGAGCATCGGCGGATCACGAAGCTCGCCGATCTCGGCCGCGAGCACCTCGCGGATGGTCCCGGTGATCTGCGGCAGCCGCGACTGCATGACGGTCGCGATGGCGGACACCCGCGCGTCGACATCGGCGTCGACAGCGTGGGCGGACATTCCGGCCATGGGATCGAGAGTAGGCCGCCGCCGCTGTCATCGGAAGGACTTTGCGCAGGTCAGGGATTGTCTCCGCAGGACATGTGCGCGCCGACAGTTGGTTCACCGGCGACATGGCTCACTGCCGGCCCCGCTCATAGCGTTGCACGCACCGGCCGATCGACGACCACCTCTGGCCCACATCGACGCCGCCACCCACATCCACCGACCCCATCGAAGGACCACTTCATGACCTCCACCGCATCGACAACCTCCGACGTCACCCGGCTGCAGGCCGCATCCGCTCCGGAACCGCCCCGGCGGACACCGCACGCCCTCTCGTGGCTGCGTTTGTCCACGAGCCTGGCCAGGTCCCCTCGCTCTCTCATCGGCCGGGGGTGCGGGCTGGCGGGCGACTTGGCCGGCATCGCGCGTGGCACCTCGACGCGGCAACCCGCACGCGCCGACAAGCGGTTCGCCGACCCGGCCTGGTCGGCGAACCCCGTGCTGCGCCGGATCATGCAGGCGTACCTCGCGGCGGCGGACACCGCCGATCGGCTGGTGGCCGACGCCGACCTGGACTGGCGCGACCGGGAACGCGTGCAGTTCGTCGTCGACAACCTCGTCGAGGCGGCCGCGCCCACGAACAATCCACTGCTCAACCCGCTCGGATACAAGGCGGTCATCGACACCGGTGGCGTCAGCATCGACTGCTCGGCGGCGACACCGAGTTCGTGTTGTCCACCAGCGGCCACATCGCGGCCCTGGTCAACCCGCCCGGCAACCCGCGCGCGTCGTACCGGGTCGCGCGCCCCGACACCCCGGACCCGGAGCGGTGGGCCTCCGAAGCCGAGAAGCACTCGGATTCGTGGTGGCCCCACTACGCGGCCTGGCTCGCCGACCGCAGTGGACCCGAGAAGGCCGCTCCCACAGCGCTGGGCTGCGCCGGGTTCGCCCCGGTGGCCCCGGCACCGGGCTCGTACGTCCGTGAACGCTGACCGCACCTCGACCCGCAACCGTCTCGACCACGGAAGGACTCCCATGACGACCACCGTGCAGCACCCCGTAGACCTCCTCGACCTCGCCGGGCAGACCCTCGGCACGACCGACTGGTACCCGATCACCCAGGACCGGGTGAACATGTTCGCCGACGCCACCGGGGACCACCAGTGGATCCACACCGACCCCGAACGTGCCGCGGCCGGGCCGTTCGGGGGCACCATCGCGCACGGCTACCTGACGCTGTCACTCGCTGCCCGGGCCATCGGAGATGGTACTGACCATCGAGAACCTCGGCACCGCAGTCAACTACGCGTGAACAAGGTGCGCTTTCCCGCGCCGGTCGCGGTGGGATCGAAGATCCGCGCGGCCGCCCGCATCGCGTCGGCCAGGCCGCGCGATCACGGCATCGAGGCCGTGATCGGGCTGACCTTCGAGGCAGCCGGATCGGATCGGCCCGCGTGCGTCGCCGAGTGTGTGGTGATCTACCGATGAGCGCGGCCGCCGACGGTGTCGGCGCGCCCCGAATGATGCCCGTCGGTCGACGTCCACTTCGCGTCGCCGTGCGCGCGGGGACCGGCATCCCGCTGGTCCTGTGCAACGGAATCGGCACTCCGCTGGAGGCGCTCGACCCCCTGGTCGACCACCTCGGCCCGCACCGCACCGTCATCCGATTCGACGTCCCGGGGGCCGGCGGGTCGCAACTGGGCATGCTACCGCGGACCCTTCCCCAGATCGCCTGCCTGCTGGGCCGCCTGATCGACGCCCTCGGCCACGATCGGGTCGACGTGCTCGGCTACTCGTGGGGTGGCGGCCTGGCCCAGCAGTTCGCCCTCCAGAACCCTCGACGATGCCGGCGGCTGGTACTGGCCGCGACGGGGACCGGTGCCCTGATGATTCCGGCGCGCCCATCGGTGCTCACGAGGATGACGAGCCGTCGCCGGTTCACCGATCCCGACCACCTGACCGAGATCGGTCCCGGTCTCTACGGCGGCACCGTCGCCGGCGACAACGCCGACCTGACCGGCCTTCTCGCCCGGCACCCCCTCGGCGGATCCACGCGGGGATACCTCTACCAACTCGCCGCAGGCGCGCTGTGGACGAGCCTGTTCGTGTTGCCCGCGATCCGGCAACCCACCCTCGTCATCGCCGGAACCGACGATCCGCTCGTCCCGATCGCCAACGCCCGCATCCTTCATCGGCTGCTGCCACACGCCACTCTCGACCTCCATGACGGCGGCCACCTCGACCTCCTCACCCGTTCCGAACTGTTCGGCGCGACGATCGAGGGCTTTCTCAGCGCACCGTGATGCCGGTGACGACTCGGCGGGACGGGATCCCGGCAGCCTCGTCGGGAATGGCGAACCACCCGCGGTACCGGTCGGCGCTAGTGGACGCGGCCCTCCCAGTCGTCGGGCACCCGGCCTGCCGGCCCCGGAACCGGCTGGTCGGTCGGGTGGTGCCGGGGCGGGGCGAGGTCGGGGCCGTCGTACATCTGCTCGGTCCGATAGTCGAAGAACCAGTTCTCTCCCGGCTCGAAACTCTGGATGAACCGGTGCCCCGTCGCCGCGGCGTGTGCGCTGGCGTGCCGCGCGGGTGACGAGTCGCAGCATCCGATGTGACCGCACTGCGCGCATCTGCGCAGATGAAACCACCATCCCCCGTCGGCGTCGCACTCCGCACAGCCCGGCCCACTCGGGGGCACGTCAGGGTCGATCCCCTCGATCTCAGCCATCGTGATCTCCTTCCGGTGCGGTCAGCGGAATGCGGACCACGAACTCGGTGTGCCCCGGCCGTGACTCCACACGGATGTCGCCTTGGTGCTTGTCGACGATTCGCCACGAGATGTCGAGCCCGAGCCCGGTGCCCTCCCCGACCCCCTTGGTGGTGAAGAACGGCTCGAAGATGCGGCCGCGGATGTCCTCGGGGATACCGGTCCCCGTGTCCCCGATCCCCACGGCCAGGTGGTCGCCGTCCCGGTGGGTGCGGACGGTGAGGGTGCCGCCGCCGCCCATCGCACCGACGGCGTTGTCGATGAGGTTCGTCCAGACCTGGTTGAGTTCGGCGGCGTACGCCGGGACGCGCGGCAGACCGCGGTCGTACTCCTTGACGACCTCGATGTCGTCGCCGATCTTGCGGGCGAGCATCACCAGAGTGCTGTCGAGCAATTCGTGCACGTCCACGACCTGGAACGGGGCGCGGTCCATCTGCGAGTACTGTTTGGCGGCACCGACGAGAGCCGTGATCCGAGAGGTGGAGTCCGCGATCTCGTCCATCAGCAGTTCGGTCTCGACCGTGTAGTTCAGCCAGGTGACGGCCCCGGGGAGGACGTCCGGGTCGACCGCGGCCGCGACCCGCTCGAGCCAGTCGACGTCGAGCCCGGCCTGCACGAAGGTCGGCGCGAGAGTCCAGCCGCCCGCGATGCCGTGATCCTCGAGCCATTCGCCGAGCACGTCCTCGCGGTCCGCCGCCTCGAGGGGGCTCAGTACCGGGGCCTTCGCGACCAGGTCGACGGCCTCTTCCTGGATCCCGATCAGCGCGTGGAGGGTTGCGGGTTCGTACGTGCCCGAGGCGATCATCCCGAGCTTGTGCCGCATCCCGGCGACCCGGTCCCGCAACGAGGATGTCGCCCGGACCGCGGCCGCGGCCGGGTTGTTCAGCTCGTGTGTCAGCCCGGCGGACAGCGAACCGAGCGCGAGCAGCCGCTCCCGCTGGTCGAGGATCTCGCGGGAGCTCTGGTTGCCGAAGAAGAGCCCCTCGAGCAGGTGCAGCGCCATCGGGAACCACTCCGCCATGAAGTGTGCGAAATCCTTCGCGTCGAGGACGAAGAAGGTGGACCGTTCGGGGACCGTCATCGAGCCGCTGTAGACCTGCGGTACCCGGTCGCCCATGTAGGCGGTCCACGCGCCCGCGTACGCCCCTCGGTGGGAGGTGCGCACCATCTCCACGTCCTGTCCGCCCGAGAGCTTCGTCAACACGACCACCCCCTCGACGAGGACGTAGAAGCAGGTCGCCGGGTCGCCCTCGCGGTACACCGGGCCCGGCTCGATCACCTCGACCCGCCCGGCGCGGCACAACTGCCCGAGCTGATCGTCGTCGAGCTTCTCGAAGAGGAACAGCGTGCGCAGTTCCTCCGGCGAGCAGATCGGCCGCGCGTTCACGGCTTCGCCAGGTATCGGTGCACCAGCATCACGGCCATGGCGCCTTCCCCCACCGCCGACGCCACCCGCTTCGCGGAGTCGGCGCGCACGTCGCCGGCTGCGAACACCCCGGGAACGCTGGTCTCCAGATGCTGCGGCAGGCGTTCGAGTGCCCAGCCGCGTGGCGGTTTGCCGTCGACCACCAGGTCCGGGCCGGACACGACGTAGCCGTGGTCGTCGCGCACCACGACGCCGTCGAGCCAGTCGGTGCGCGGCGCGGCCCCGATGAACAGGAACAGCCAATGTGCGTCGACGATCTCGTCGCGGCCGATGGTGTTGTCACGCAACGTGATCCGATCCAGGTGGTCGGCACCCTCGACGCCGACCACCTCGGTGCAGACCCGGACCGTGATCCTCGGGTTCTGCCGGATCTGCCCGATCAGATAGTGCGACATCGAGTCGTCCAGCGACCGCGCCCGCACCACGATGGTGACCGACCGGGCGCCCCGGGCGAGGTGGACCGCCGCCTGCCCCGCCGAGTTGGCCCCGCCGACGATGTACACGTCCTGCCCGCTGCATCGCGCGGCCTCCGTCACCGCGGACCCGTAATACACACCGCGGCCCGTGAATTCGGCGAGACCCGGGGCCGCCAGCTGCCGATAGGAGACGCCGGTCGCGAGGATCACGGTGTGCCCGTCGAGCGATGCGCCGTCCGCGAACCGGACGGTGCGCGCGGATCCGTTCACCTCCAGGGCAACGACGTCGCGCGTGGTGATCACCTCGGCACCGAACTTGGCGGCCTGCCTGCGCGCCCGGTCCGCGAGCTGGGCACCGGACAGTCCGTCGGGAAAGCCGAGATAGTTCTCTATCCGGGAGCTCTGCCCGGCCTGGCCGCCGGTGGCCGTACGCTCGATCAGCACGGTGCGCAGGCCCTCGGACGCGCCGTACACGGCCGCGCCGAGCCCGGCGGGCCCGCCCCCGATGACGACGAGATCGTAGAAGTCGGACGATGGGGTGGTGGCCAGTCCCACCTCGTCCGCCAGTTCCGAATCGGTTGGCTCCACCAGCGCCCGGCCGTCACCGGTGATCACCACCGGCAGTCGCATGCCGTCGGCGCCCGCGGCTTCGAGCAGGCGCTGCCCCTCCGGTTCGTCGGACATGTACCACCGGTAGGGGCGCTGGTTGCGGGCCAGGAACTCCCGCACCTCCGACGACCGTGCCGACCACCGGTGTCCGACCACCCTGGTCTCCGTCACCGGCCTGCGGTCGGAGGTCACCCAGGCGTCGAGCAGGGCGTCGAGTACGGGATAGAGCTTCTCCTCGGGAGGATCCCACGGCTTGAGCAGGTAGTGGTCCAGGTCGACGACGTTGATCGCGTCGATCGCGGCGTCGGTGTCGGCGTAGGCGGTGAGCAGGACCCGTTTCGCGGCGGGGTACAGATCCATGCCGCTCTCGAGGAACTCGATACCGCTCATCCCCGGCATCCGCTGGTCTGCGACCAGAACTGCGACCGGGTCGCCGCGCAACTTCATCTCCTTGAGCGCATCCAGGGCCTCGCCCCCCGACTGCGCCCGGATGATCCGGTACTTCTCCCCGTAGCGTTTGCGCAGGTCCCTGGCGATGGCGCGCGAAACACTCGGGTCGTCGTCGACGCTGAGAATCGCAGGCTGTGCCATCGGTCTCCCCTCCGTAGCGGCCGCTGCGCCTTCGTATCGAGTATGCCGCCGATGTCGATGCCGCGCGGCGCGTGAACGGATGCCTGGTGCCGCGGCGGGACTTCGGCGACCATTGATCCATGGCCGATACGCGGGGCGAGGCCGCGGCCGGTCGGCTGCGGACGCCACGCGCAGCCGCGGTCGCCGGCGTCGTGTTCGGTGTCCTGTTCGCAGCCAGCATCGCCCTGCTGCGCACGGCGATACCCGGCGCGACCGGCGCACCGTGGTTACACCACCGGTCACAGATCACCTTCGCCCTGATCCTGGCCCCCTTCGCGAGTATCGCCTTCCTGTGGTTCATCGGCGTCGTCCGGGACAGGTTCGGGGAACTCGAGGACCGGTTCTTCGCGACCGTCTTCCTCGGCAGCGGACTGCTGTTTCTCGCGACGATGTTCGTGTCGATGGCCCTCGCGGGCGGGCTACTCGCGGTGTCCGCGGAGTCGACCCCGCCGTCCGACGGGCTGGTGTATTTCGGACGGGAGGTGATGCTGCACGTCAACAACGTCTACGGCGTGCGCATGGCGGCGGTGTTCATGATCTCCCTCGGCACCATCTGGCTGCGCACCGGACTGATGCCGCGATGGCTGGCGATCTCCACCTACCTGTTCGCGGTGCTTCTGTTGGTGGTCGTGAGCTTCAACCTCTGGGTGACCCTGGTGTTCCCGGCGTGGGTCGTGGTGATCAGCGCCTACATTCTCGCCACGGACCGGGCTCGGTCGAGCATCCCGACCGACTCTCACCGTGAGGACCGGTGAGGAGCGCGCGTCGCTCACACCGGCATCTCGCGGGCGCAATCGCGCGGCGGGAATCGGTTTGTGGCGGTGGAGAATCCGTCAGAATTCGGTCCGGGTCTCAGATGCACCAGACGAGGGCGGCGGACCCGACGGGGACCGAGAAGCAGAGGGCGACCGACCCGAGGGCCGGGGTCGCGGCCGTACTCGCCGATGCGACGGGAGGTACGAGGACTCCGAGCGAGAGGGTGACGGCGGTCGCGGCGAGGACGGGGGCAATCCTGGTGGACATGGTCTTGGTGGACATGATGCGAACCTTCGAGCGAAAGTAGAGGCTTCGAGCCGACTCGCGGCTCCCATTCATCCTCCGCCCGTCACCGCCGACAGCGCAACGGCCACTCCCCGGCGTCGCGGGCGGGAAATCGAGCGCTCCGGGGACGCGTCACCGGACGACACCGCGCCGCGGATACCGGACAATGAGGGAACGGGGGCTCGGGAGGGCGCATGATCCGCAACATCTTCGGTCCCGCTCAGCCGAACACCGGGAGCACCGCTCGCGACCACCTCGCGAACGAGCGAACCTATCTCGCGTGGCACCGAACCGGGATCAGCGTCGCCGCACTCGGCGTGGCGGTCGCCAAGTTCGCACCGAACCGCGGCGGCCACGCCGTGGCCGCCGGATTCATCCTGATCGCGGCGGGGCTGCTGGTGTCCCTGTACGGCACGTTCCGATACCGGGCCATCAGCCGGCAGATCGAGTCCGGTGAATTTGCACCGGCCACGTTCACCGCGATCGTCACCTCGACCATCGTCACCCTGCTCGCCCTCGTCGCGGTGGTGGTCCTGCTCTGACCTGGACCTGCGTGCCGACGGGCCGCTATCTCTCCCCGGGCAGCGGGTCGTACCGGCACTGGATCCACCACCCGACAACCCGTGTGGCGAGTTCGCCTGTCCCGGGTGTCGCCGACCCGGTGAGTAAACCCGATGACAGAACCCTGACAGCGCGTCCTCCGCTCAGGTGAGCAGTTCCTGATTGCCGCGTAACGTCCCGGCAGCGACCGCGTCACCACGGCGCCGCACCCTCGTTGCATGGCGAGCACAGGTGACGTGAAGAGGCGACTGCTGGTGATCGGCAACGGCATGGCCGGCGCCCGCACCGTCGAGGAGATCCTCGCGCGCGGCGGCCGGGACATGTTCGACATCACGATGATCGGCGACGAGCCGTACGGCAACTACAACCGCATCATGCTCTCCCACGTCCTCGCAGGTGAGGCGGCCGCGGACGGCGACGACATCATCCTCAACCCGATGAGCTGGTACCGCGAGAACGGCGTCACCCTGTACGCGGGCGACCGGGCGGTGCGGCTGGACCGGTTCGCCAAGACCGTCACCTGCGAGAGCGACCGCGTCGTCGACTACGACATCCTCGTCGTCGCGACCGGGTCGAACACCTTCTTCCCGAACATGGACGGCCTGCGCGAGCCGGACGGCCGCCTCGGACGAGGGGTGTTCGGGTTCCGCACCATCGCGGACACCAACGGAATGTTGCAGATGGCGCAGTCCCGGGACGGGGTCACCGCGGTCGTGATCGGCGGCGGACTGCTCGGACTCGAGGCCGCATACGGGCTGCGCACCCAGGGACTGGCCGTCAGCGTCGTGCACTCCCCCGGTCACCTGATGAACCAGCAGCTCGACGAGCGCGGCGGCGAGGTGCTGCGCGCGAAGATCGAGGGCCTCGGAGTGGGTGTGCGCACCGCCATGCGCACCACCGCGGTGCTGCGTGACCCGTTCGGCGCGGTGACCGGGGTGGCGTTCACCGACGGCACCAGCCTGCCGGCCGACATGGTGGTCGTCACGGCGGGCATCCGCCCGAACACCGAACTGGCCCGCGCCGGCGGCCTCGTCGTCGAACGGGGCATCGTCGTCGACGACCAGATGCGCTGCGAGGACGAGGGTTCGGTGTACGCCGTCGGCGAGTGCGCCCAGCACCGCGGCGAACTGTACGGTCTCGTCGCGCCCGTCTGGGAACAGGCCGTCGTCCTCGCCGAACACCTCACCGGCGCGAATCCCGAAGCGGCGTACCGGGGTTCGTCGTCGACCACCAAGCTCAAGGTCGCCGGACTCGACGTCGCCGCGATGGGCGCCAAGGGACCGGAACTCGACGGCGACGAGTTCGTCCAGTTCTACGACTCCCGCACCGGCGTGTACAAGAACGTGGTCGTACGCGACGGCAAGCTCGTCGGTGCCACGCTGATGGGTGAGACCGGCAAGGCCGCGCTGCTGACCCAGGTGTTCGACGGCAAGGTGGAGCTGCCCGAGGACCGGCTCTCGCTGCTGTTCGACCTCGCCGGAACCACCGGCGCCACGGCCGCCGCGGATCTGCCCGACGACGCGCAGGTGTGCAACTGCAACGGCGTCACCAAGGGCGATCTGGTGGCGTGCCTGCATTCCGGCGCGCAGACGCTGACCGAGGTGTGCGCGAAGACCCGGGCAGGCAAGGGCTGCGGCTCGTGCAAGGCCCTGGTCGCGGACATCGTCGCCTGCGCCGCGGGCGGGGACCTGAAGGCGGATCCGGCGGCCGACTGGTACGTGCCGTGTATCCCCATGACGAAGGCGGAACTGATCGCCGCGATCCGCGAGCGGGACCTGCGCGCGGTGTCACGGGTGTTCGCGGAACTCGCCGAGGGTGGAGTCGAGGTCGCGACCGCGAAGATGCCCCTCGCATCGCTGCTGCGGACGATCTGGGGTCCGGACTGGGTGGACGAGCGCGGCGCCCTGTTCATCAACGACCGGGTGCACGCGAACATCCAGCGTGACGGCACCTTCTCGGTGGTCCCGCAGATGAAGGGCGGTGTCACCACACCCGACCAGTTGCGGCGCATCGCCGATGTCGCCGACAGGTACGCGGTGCCGCTGGTCAAGGTCACCGGTGGTCAGCGCATCGACCTGCTCGGCATCAAGAAGGAGGACCTGCCGAAGGTGTGGGGTGATCTGGACATGCCGTCCGGCTACGCCTACGGCAAGAGCATGCGGACCGTGAAAACGTGTGTCGGCAGCGACTTCTGCCGGTTCGGGCTCGGCGACTCCACGAACCTCGGCATCGCGCTCGAGGAACGGTTCCAGGGGCTGGAGACCCCGGCGAAACTCAAGCTCGCTGTCGCCGGGTGCCCCCGCAACTGCTCGGAGGCCCTGTGCAAGGACCTCGGTGTCGTGGCCGTCGGGGACGGCCGCTGGGAGGTCTACATCGGCGGCGCCGCCGGCGCGCACATCCGCAAGGGCGATCTGCTCGCCACCGTCGACTCGGCCGCCGCGGTGGTCGAGCTCGCGGGCCGGTTCATCCAGCACTACCGCGAGGACGCGAAGTGGCTCGAGCGCACCTACGACTGGGTGCCACGGGTCGGCCTGGAACGACTGCAGGCGTTGTTGATTCGAGACGAGGAGGGCATCGTGAACGGACTGGACGAGAGGATGGCGATCGCGGTCGCGGGGTACCGGGACCCGTGGCGCGAGCGCAGCGCGCCGAAGTCGGCCGCACAGTTCCAGCCGTCGCTCCCCCTGCTGCCGCTTCCCCAGGTGCCGGTCCGATGACGGCGCTGACCGACCGCGAGGTGGCGGTGGGGCAGGTCTCGGACCTCACCCCGGGCGAGGGCCGGACGTACGTGGTCGACGGCAGGCAGATCGCGGTGTTCCTGCTGGCCGACGGCACGGTGCGCGCGATGGACGCGGTGTGCCCGCACCGGGCGGGGCCGCTCGCCGACGGCCAGATCGACGGCGCCGTCGTGACCTGCCCGCTGCACCAGTACGCCTTCCGCTTCGACACCGGGGCCTGCACAACCGACACCGTCGCACCGGTCCGGGTGTACCCGGCCGAGGTGCGGGACGGGGCCGTCCTCGTCCGGATCTGATGGACACCCCACCTGCATTGTCGCACTTCACCTTTCGAGAGGCTCATATGTCCCAGACCACCGGCAAACTGGACGCGGACGCGCTCCTGCGGTTCGGCAAGCACTTCCAGCGCGGCGAGGCGTCGGCCGACCTGCGCACCCTGCACCAGATCGGCGGCCGCACCTCCGACGACTTCTACCGGGACCGGATGTCCTACGACAAGGTGGTGCGCTCCACGCACGGTGTCAACTGCACCGGGTCCTGCTCGTGGAAGATCTACGTCAAGGACGGGGTCATCACCTGGGAGGCGCAACAGACGGACTACCCGTCGATCGGGCCGGACAAGCCGGAGTACGAGCCGCGCGGCTGCCCCCGAGGCGCGTCGTTCTCCTGGTACACGTATTCGCCGTCGCGGGTGCGCTACCCGTACGTGCGCGGCGTGCTCCTCGAGATGTACCGCGACGCCAAGGCGCGCCTCAAGGACCCGGTCCTGGCGTGGGCGGACATCGCCGACGACCCGGAGAAGTCGAAGACCTACAAGGCCGCACGGGGCAAGGGCGGCTTCGTGCGCGCCGAGTGGTGGGAGGCCGCGGAAATCGTCGCGGCCGCCCACGTGCACACCATCAAGCGGTACGGCCCGGACCGGGTCGCCGGGTTCTCGCCGATCCCGGCGATGTCGATGGTCAGCCACGCGATCGGCGCCCGGTTCATCTCGCTGCTCGGCGGCGCGATGCTCTCGTTCTACGACTGGTACGCCGACCTGCCGGAGGCGTCGCCGCAGGTGTTCGGCGACCAGACCGACGTCCCCGAGTCCGCGGACTGGTTCGACGCCGGCTACTTGATCATGTGGGGCTCGAACGTGCCCGTCACCCGGACCCCGGACGCGCACTACATGACCGAGGCCCGCTACCGCGGCCAGAAGGTCGTCGTCGTGTCCCCCGACTACGCCGACAACACGAAGTTCGCCGACCAGTGGCTGCCCGCCCGGCCCGGCACCGACGGCGCGCTGGCGATGGCGATGGGACACGTGATCCTCACCGAGTTCTTCGTCCGCAAACAGGTCCCCCGCTTCCTCGACTACGTCAAGGCGTACACCGACCTGCCGTACCTGGTGACACTGGAACCGCGCACACCCGACGCGACGACCAACGGTCACGGCCCGTCGTGTGTGCCCGGCAAGTTCCTCACCGCCGCCGACCTCGGCCACACGGGTGAGGGGGTCGAGTTCAAGACCGTGCTCCTCGACTCCGCGACCGGCGAACCGGTCGTCCCCAACGGCTCCCTCGGCGACCGGTTCACCGAATCCGGCAAGGGCAGGTGGAACCTCGACCTCGACGGAGTCGACCCCGTCCTCAGCCTCCACGGCAGCACCGACACCGCCCTGATCGACCTCCCCCGTTACGACACCAACACTCCCGGCGTCCTGCGCCGCGGCGTGCCCGTACGCACGGTCGCAGGCCGACTGGTCACCACCGTGTTCGACCTGATGCTCGCCCAGTACGGTGTCGCCCGCGACGGGCTTCCCGGCACCTGGCCGTCCGGCTACGACGACGCCGACGAGCCGTACACACCGGCCTGGCAGGAGGGCATCACCGGCGTCCCCGCGGCGTCGGCGGCGCGGGTCGCGCGCGAGTTCGCCGACAACGCCGACCGGTCCGGCGGCCGGTCGATGATCCTGATGGGCGCGGGCACCAATCACTGGTTCCACTCCGACCAGATCTACCGGTCGTTCCTCACGCTGACCCTGCTCACCGGCTGCCAGGGCGTCAACGGCGGCGGGTGGGCGCACTACGTCGGGCAGGAGAAGTGCCGGCCCGTCACCGGCTGGTCCACCCTCGCGTTCGGCTCCGACTGGGCCCGGCCCGCGCGACAGATGCAGGGCACCGTGTTCTGGTACCTGGCCACCGACCAGTGGCGCTACGACCCGTTCACGTCCGAGGCGATGGCGTCGCCGCTCGCGAGCGGCGCGTTCGCCGGCCGCACCGCCGCCGACAACATCGCGCTCGCGTCGCGGCTCGGGTGGATGCCGAGCTACCCGACGTTCAATCGCAATCCGCTCGATCTCGCCGATGAGGCGGCCCGGCTGGGCAAGGACGCCGCCGAGCACGTCGTCGACGGACTCAAGACCGGGCACCTGCAGTTCGCGGTGGAGGACCCGGACGCACCGGAGAACTTCCCCCGCACCCTGATCGTGTGGCGCTCGAACCTGCTCGGCTCGTCCGCGAAGGGCAACGAGTACTTCCTGCAGCACCTCCTCGGGGCCGGGTCGAACCTGCGGGCGTCCGATTCGACGGGCGTGCACCCGGAGGAGCTGGTGTGGCGGGACGAGGCGCCGAACGGCAAGCTGGACCTGCTGACCACGCTGGACTTCCGGATGACCAGCACCACCCTGTTCTCGGACGTGGTGCTGCCCGCGGCGACCTGGTACGAGAAGCACGACCTGTCGTCCACCGACATGCACCCCTTCGTGCACGCGTTCTCGCCGGCGATCTCGCCGCCGTGGGAGTCGAAGACCGATTTCGAGGCCTTCCACCGGATCGCCCGCGGGTTCAGCTGGCTCGCCGAGAAGCACCTGGGCACCCGGCGCGACATCGTCGCCGTCCCCCTGCTGCACGACACCGTCGACGCGACCGCGCAACCCGGCGGCAAGGTGCTGGACTGGAAACGCGGTGAGTGCGAACCGATTCCGGGCAAGACGATGCCGAAGCTGGTGGTGGTCGAACGCGACTACACCACGATCGCCGAGAAGATGGGCGCGCTCGGCCCGCTGGTCGAGGAACTCGGCCTGACAACGAAGGGCGTCACCACGCATCCGACCGAGGAGGTCGAGTACCTGCGCGCCGTCAACGGCACCGCCCTGTCCGGTGTCGCGGCGGGTCGGCCGTCGCTGGCGAAGGACCGGCACGCCGCGGAGGCGATCCTCGCGCTGTCCGGCACCACCAACGGCAGGCTCGCCACCCAGGGGTTCGAACACCTGCAGGAACGCACCGGCACCCAGCTCGTCGACCTGGCGGCGGAGAACGAGGGCACCCGGATCCGGTTCTCCGACACCCAGGCCCGACCCGTGCCCGTGATCACGTCGCCGGAGTGGTCGGGCAGCGAGACCGGTGGCCGCCGCTACTCGCCGTTCACGATCAACACCGAACGGCTCAAGCCGTGGCACACCCTGACCGGTCGGCAGCACTTCTACCTCGACCACGACTGGATGGCCGAACTCGGCGAACAGCTGCCGATCTTCCGCCCGCCGCTGGACATGACGGCGTTGTTCGCGGAGCCCGCGGTCGGCGAGACACACGGCAACGGCGTGGGCGGCAGCGTCACGGTCCGCTACCTCACCCCGCACAGCAAGTGGTCGATCCACTCCGCGTACCAGGACAACCTGCACATGCTCACGCTGTCCCGGGGCGGCCAGACGATCTGGATGTCCGACGTGGACGCCGCGAAGATCGGGGTCGCCGACAACGACTGGATCGAGGCGACCAACCGCAACGGGATCGTCGTGGCCCGCGCGATCGTCAGCCACCGGATGCCCGAGGGAACCGTGTTCATGTACCACGCCCAGGACCGGGCGGTGGACGTGCCGCGCACCGAACGCACCGGCAAGCGCGGCGGCATCCACAACGCGCTGACCCGCGTGATGATCAAGCCGTCCCACCTGATCGGTGGCTACGCGCAGCAGTCGTTCGCCCTGAACTACCACGGCCCCACCGGAAATCAGCGCGACGAGGTCACCACGATCCGCCGCCGCGACCAGGAAGTGACGTACTGACATGAGGGTTATGGCGCAGATGGCCATGGTGATGAACCTGGACAAGTGCATCGGCTGTCACACCTGCAGCGTCACCTGCAAGCAGGCGTGGACCAATCGTGGCGGCGTGGAGTACGCGTGGTTCAACAACGTGGAAACCCGCCCCGGACAGGGCTATCCGCGGCAGTACCAGGACCAGGAGAAGTGGAAGGGTGGCTGGACGCTGAACAGGCGCGGCAAGCTCACCCTCAAGTCCGGCTCGCGCATGAAGCGGCTGCTGAACATCTTCGCGAATCCGGACCTGCCCACGATCAACGACTACTACGAGCCGTGGACGTACGACTACGACAACCTGCTCGCGTCGGCGCCGATGGACACCACCCCGGTCGCACGGCCGAAGTCGCTGCTGACCGGCGAGGACACCAAGGTCACCTGGGGCGCGAACTGGGACGACGACCTGGGGTCGGGACCGGAGCAGGTCGGCAAGGACCCGCTGCTGGCCAAGGTGTCCGACAAGGTCAAGCTCGAGTTCGAGCAGACGTTCATGTTCTACCTGCCGCGTATCTGCGAGCACTGCCTCAACCCGGCGTGCGCGGCGTCCTGCCCGTCCGGCGCGATCTACAAGCGGTCCGAGGACGGCATCGTCCTCGTCGACCAGGACAAGTGCCGCGGCTGGCGGCAGTGCGTC
>NZ_JBSFRT010000052.1:0-39312 GCF_053589375.1 Rhodococcus sp. NPDC003348 | reverse complement strand
GCCCAATCGCCGCCCTGCTGCGTTGTCGTCGGCGCCGATACAACAGCGGTATCGGCTTCTCCTCCGCCTTGCCGGACGACGATTGTTTCGCCAGGTGCATCCGAGAGGGATTAGGAGACACGCCCTTGCGCCCTGTGCGTGAGTTCCACCCCGACCGGGTGGGGCCCCCTCTGGGGAGGAACTCACGCACGGGCGCGTCAGCGCAGATAGGCCCGGGACTGGGTGGCGACCAGGTCGACGAGGTCGCGCTGCGCGAGGTTGACGTCCATCACGTGCAGGCCCCAGGTCTCGTTCGGGACGGCGGGCAGCAGGGACGCACCCGGGCCGTCCACCATCAGCACGTGGGGCCTGCTTCCGCCGGTGCAGCGGGCGCGGAAGACGTCGACGTCGCGGCCGCCGATCGTGCCGCGCAGCGGTGCATCCGAGTTGTCGTACAGGGAAGCGGGATTGGTGCACAGCACCTCGTAGTCCGGACCGTACGGCAGGTCGGCACGGGTGCCGGAGGTGGCGGGCGCCTGGGGCGAGAGGCCGTAGCGGGTGTCCGGCGGCGGGGTCCGGGAGAACGCCGAGTACGCCACGACGCAGCCGGTCCGGTCGCGGTCCGTGCAGGCGGGTACCGACGTGAAGTCGCCTCCGACGGTCTCACCCTTGCGGACCAGGACGTTCCCGCCGATCAGCAGGGCGGAAACGAGTCGAGACTGCAAGGGCTGCCCGTCGATCCGGTTGTGGATGAGCGTGCGCAACATCCGGGTGCCCTGCGAGTGTCCGATCAGGACGACGCCGCGGCCGTGGTTGTGCTGTGCGAGGTAGTCGTCCCAGGCTCGCTCGAGGTCGTCGTACGCGAGGTCCAGTGCCGCGGAGCGGACCTCCGGCGACGCGCCGTTCAGTGCGCGCAGCGTCATCTGCCGGTACACCGGCGCCCACACGTCGCAGGACGTGCCGAACGGTTCCGCCTGCAGCCGCGCAACCGCCTGCAGCTCGGGGGAGCGGTCGTGGTTCGCGTTCGTGCCCTGCTGCAGCGAGGCGGTGGGGTACACGTAGAAGCAGTCGACCGGGGCGCCGGAGCGGCCACCGCACGGATCGTCCGGCTGGCCGGGCCGGCACAGCCACGTGGTCGTGGTCTGTGCCGATGCCGGCGGGGCGGCCACGAGAGCGAGAAGCACCGTCCACAGGAGCGCCGCCGCGGCGGCGAATCGAGCGCTCATGACAGCCGAGTGTAGGTCGGTCTGCGGGTCCCCACCCGGTGAACTGCGCGCCCCCACGGGGCCTACCGGTTCTGCGCGTACGCCTCCAGGTGCGCGACCTGATCCGGGTCCAGGGACGGGCGGACGGCCGCACGGGCGGTGGCGACGTCGTCGGCGGTGACGTCGGCGGCGTCGACGTTGCGCCGCATCGCGGCCAGCGCCGCCTCCCGCAGCAGGGCCGAACAGTCCGCCGCCGAGTAACCGTCGAGGTCCACGGCGAGCGCGGCCAGGTCGACCTCCGCGGCCAGCGGCACCGATCGGCTTGCGGTGCGCAGGATCTCGTGCCGTGCGTCGGAGTCCGGCGGTGGCACGAACACCAGCTTCTCCAGCCGGCCGGGCCGCAGCAGGGCCGGGTCGATCAGGTCGGGACGGTTCGTCGCGCCGACCACCACGACGTCGCGCAGCGGCTCGACGCCGTCGAGTTCGGTGAGCAGTGCGGCGACCACGCGGTCGGTGACGCCGGAGTCGGTGGACTGTCCGCGCCGCGGTGCCAGGGCGTCCACCTCGTCGAGGAAGATCATCGACGGCGCCGAATCGCGGGCCCGCTGGAACAGCTCGCGCACCGCCTTCTCCGATGCGCCGACCCACTTGTCCATCAGCTCCGCGCCTTTCACCGCGTGCACCGACAACTGACCCGAACTGGCCAGCGCCCGAACCAGATACGTCTTGCCGCAGCCGGGCGGCCCGTACAGCAGTACGCCGCGGGGCGGGTCGACGCCGAGCCGGGCGAACGAATCCGGGTGCTGCAGCGGCCACAGCACCGCTTCGGTCAGCGCCTGCTTCGTCTCCACCATGTCCCCGACGTCGTCGAGGGTGACCGACCCGACCGCCAGCTCCTCGGTGCCCGACCGCGACAGTGGACGGATCACCTCGAGTGCACCGACCAGGTCGGACTGCTCGAGTCGCGGTTCGGTGCCCTCGCTGCTGGCCCGTGACGCCGCCCGCATGGCAGCTTCCCGGACCAGTGCCGCCAGGTCGGCGGCGACGAACCCCGGTGCTCGGGAGGTGATTTCGCCGAGGTCGAGGGTGGAGGTCGGCACCCGGCGCAGCAGTTGCTCGAGCAGGGCGCGGCGTGTGCCGCCGTCGGGCAGCGGGATCGTCAGCTCCCGGTCGCACACGTCCTGCCCGCGGGCGCGGCTGTCGAGGGCGTCGGGGTGGGCGGTCGTGGCGACGAAGGCGACCCCCGGTGTGTCCACCGCGCGGCGCAGCTCGTCGAGGATCAGCGCCGACACGGGTTCCGGTTCGGCCGGGAGCAGGGCGTCCAGGTCGGTGATCAGCAGGACCCCGCGATCGTGCCGCAGGCGGGTGACGGCGTCGGCGACGCGCTGCAGCCGGGCCGCGGACTCGAGGGCGCCCACGGTCGGGCCGTCGAGTTCGGCGACCGTGCGGTCGGCGAGCACCGCCCGCGCCAGGGTCGCCTTGCCGACTCCGGCGGGCCCGGTGATCAGGACGCCGAGATGCGCGGAGGCGCCGAGGGTGTGCAGCAGTTCCGGCTCGTCGAGGGCCAGCTTGAGCCACTCGGTCAGCTTGGCCGCTTGTGCGGAGACCCCGACCAGATCCTGCACCGCCACCGGTTCCGGACGCGGCGCCGGGTGGTCTGCGGACGGTGCCGATTCCGTGGCTTCCGGCACCGCGGCCACGGGGGAGGTTCCCCAGCCGATCGCCGAATTGGGTTGCACGCTCACCGGTCCGGGCGGGTCGACGGAGACCACCGTCAGCAGTTCCGACGTCCACGCCACCCCGAAGGTGCGGGAGAGCGACTGTGTTGCCGCACTGGTCGAGATGCCCGGCCCGAGGTCGCGCGGAAGAAGGGAGACGGTGTCCCCGACGGTGAGCACCTTGCCCAACAGGGCCTGGCGCAAGGTGGTTTCGGAGATCGAGCGGGTGGCCAGTGCCGACCCGCTCAGCGTCGCGGCGCGCGCGCCGTACACGGTCACCGGCGAGACGACAACGCGCGCATCCTCTTTCAGGCCGGCATTGGACAGGGTGACGTCGTCGAGCAGGGCGGTGCCGGTGGGGATCCCGGCCGGGGCGAGGGCAACCACGGCGGCGGTCCGGCGGGCGCCGACCACCGCGATCCCGTCCCATTCCCGCAGCCCCAGCGCGGCCAGCGCCTCGGGGTGCAGGCGCACCACCCCGCGGCGGGCATCGGAGGCCGAGGTGTTCAACCGGGCGGTCAGGGCGAGTTCCGGAGACGTCACGAGATCCACCCTAGTGGCGACGTTCAGCGGACGAGCCGCACCGACCACTGCTGCAGTGTCGCGGCGAACTCAGCCGACTCCGGTAGTGCCACAATCCGGTCCACCGTGCTCGGAGGAAGCGGTCCCAGCTCGTCGAGCTGGTGGTTGGCATTGGCGAAACGCGCGAACCGGAGTTCGGTGTGGCCGACCGCGTCGCGCAGGGGGACGAGCTGATCGCAACTGACGTTCAGGTCCTTGTCGGAGCACGTGAGCAGGACCGGGGTGTCCTCGGCGACGGCGGCGGCCAGGCGTACCGGATCCAGGGCGTCGGCCTCGGCGAGGAACTTCGCGTTCGTGCGGACCAGTCCGATGCTCGCGAGCAGCGGATCCGGTTTGGCGGGCAGGCTGCCGGTCTCGCGCAGCGACTCGACGCTGTCCCGGAGGGTCGCGCGGGCGCCCTCGGCGTTCTCGCCGGTCATCTGACCCAGGCGCACCGCCTGGTCGAGTTGCGTGTTCAGCTGCGCGGTCAGTAGGTCCAGGTAACGCATCGGCAGCGGGGCGAGCAGTCCGAGGCCGCCTCTGCCGATGTCCCGCTGGGCGAGCGCGAGGGCGGTGAATCCGCCCTCGCTGTGGCCGATCACCGACAGCCGGCCTGCGGGGACGCCGGTGCGCTCGGCGAGCAGGGCGGCGGCCGCGGCCGCGTGGTCGACCTGGGCGGTGAACCCGATGTTCGCGAGCTGGTCCGGGGTCAGCCCGGCGAGGCCGGTGGCCCCGCTGCCGAGCTTGTCGAAGCGCAGGCTGGCGACGCCCTGCGCCGCGAGGTCGTCGGCGATCCGGGCGATCGTGTTCGTGGTGAGTCCGGGCTGGTTGCCGTTGCGGTCGGTCGGGCCGCTGCCCGGCAACAGCAGGGCTGCGGCCCCCGCGCGGGGCAGGGCCGGGGTGCGCAGGCTGCCGTGGAACGTCACGCCTCCGGACTCGAACGTGACCTCGGTGTCCGCGCCCGGTTGCGGAGCCGACGATCCCGCGGCCGGAATCGGCGCGGGGAGCGGCAGGCGCGCGGCCGTCGCGGGCGCGCCGGCCAACCCGGCCGCCACCAACACCGGAAGGGCCGAACCGACCAGCAACCGCTTTGTCGTTCGCATGGCTACCGACATTATCGGAGGCCCATGTCAGCGCGATCGAGGCCGGCGGAGCCCGAGTCGCTCCGCCGAGCGCTGGGTGCGGGCGTTGCCGGGCGCCCGCCGGATCGCGCGCCGCTCGGCGGGTTTCACGTCCCACACCTCCGGCCGGGCGGCGACCCACCGCTTGGACCTGACCGCGAACGGAATGTGCACCAGATATGCGAACACGAGCACGATCAGGAGCACGTACGGATAGGTGATCAGCGCGGCGGCCGTCAGTGCGACCCCGACCAGCAGGACCGCGGCCATCCGGCGGGGCACCGAGAACGTCTTCATCGCCAGCGTCGGAACGCGGCTGACGATCAGCGCCGCCGACAGCACGGTCCACGCGGACACCACCCAGAACGAGGACCACCAGCCGTCACCCCACTGTTCGTAGGCGGCGATCGGGGTGAGCACCATCAGCGCGCCTGCCGGCGCGGGGACGCCGACGAAGAACTCGCTGGTGTACGACGGCGCGGAGTCGTCGTCGAGGAGGGTGTTGAACCGGGCCAGGCGCAGCACGATGCTCACCGCGTAGACCAAGGCCACGATCCACCCGGCGTTGCTGCCGTCGAGCAGCGTCACGTACAGGACCAACGCGGGGGCGACGCCGAACGAGATGGCGTCGGCGAGCGAGTCGAGTTCGGCGCCGATCTTCGTGGTCGCGTCCAGCAGGCGGGCGATGCGTCCGTCGAGCGAGTCGAGGACCGCGGCCACGCCGATCATCCCCAGCGCCGCGCCCAGTTGAGCCTCGAGCGCGAACTTCACGGCCGACAGACCGCTGCACAACGCCAGGATCGTCAGGGTGCTCGGCAGCAGCAGCAGACCGCTGGTCGCGACGCGCCGGGTGCTCGTCACCACTTCCCGCGGACTCACGGGAGCTGGGCGAGGACGGTCTCGGCGCCCACTGCGCGCTGCCCCCGCTCCACCATCAGCGTGGTGCCCGCCGGAAAGTAGGTGTCGACCCGGGAACCGAAGCGGATGAGCCCGTAGGTGTCGCCGATCGGGAGGTGGTCGCCCACCTTCGCGTCGCAGACGATGCGCCGGGCCAGCAGGCCGGCGATCTGCACGACGGCGATCTCGTGGCCGGAGGCGGTTCGCAGCAGCATCGAGTTGCGTTCGTTGGCCTCACTCGCCTCGGCGAGATCGGCGGACAGGAACTTGCCCGGCTGGTGCACCACCTGCAGGACCTCGCCGGCGACGGGGCTGCGCTGCACGTGCACGTCGAGCACGGACAGGAAGATGCTCACGCGTGGCACCGGCTGGTCGCCCATGTTCAGCTCTGCGGGCGGCACGGCGTTGTCGACGAGCGCGACCTCGCCGTCGGCGGGGGAGACGGCCACGTTCGGCCGGTTCGGCGGTACCCGGTGCGGGTGCCGGAAGAACGCGGCGCTCGCACCGGCGGCGAGCAGGCCCGTGCGGCGGATCCAGGGCCGACGCCGGCCGAGAGCGGCCACACCCAGCGGGGCCAGGACGAACGGCAGTCCGGCCGGATGCAGTGGCGGAATCGTGGTCCGGACCAGGTCGACCAGGTGCGCGAGCCCGGTCGGTTGCGGAGTGCCAATGGGGGTGGGGCGGCGGGCCACGGGTTCCTCTTCGGTTGGCGACGTGTGGGTGTTCGCGGGCGGAACGGCCGCTCGCGGGCACTGCACAGGCTAGCCGAGGTCGGCGTCCGCGCCCCACCCCCAAGTGGTGCCAGGGGGTGGTCAGCGTGCGGTCGCGGCCGCGGACTCCACTTCGCTCTTGATCCGCGCCAGGGTGAGGTTCATCCCGGAGATCATCTCGACCTCGAAGTCCGCGGTGCCGCCCATGAACTTGTCGACGAGGAAGCTGGAGACCTTGGTGGTTCCGGTCGGGGCCTCACGGCGCTCGGTGACCCGCGTGCCGGTCTCGGTGGGGGTGAGTTCGTAGGTCCAGATGGTGTGGTTCTCCGCCACTCGCCACGCGATGGCCTTGCCCGGCTCGAATCGGATCACCTTGGCGCTGGTCGGCCACACCAGCAGGCCCTTCTTGTTGACGTTGAAGGTGCGGGTGCCCTGCCGGACCGGGCCACCGAAGACCTTCATCACCTTGCACTGGGGGCTCCACTTGCCCATCCGCTCGAGGTCGGAGATCACCCGCCACACCGCGTCCGCGGTGGCGTCGATCTCGATGTCGGCTTCGAGTGTGTTCGTCACAGGGGCTCCCGGTTCGTGGATGTTGGTGGTACTTGCGGTTACGCATGATTTCCCGGACTCGGCGGCTTCGTCAAGGTGGACCACAGCGGTGTAATGCGCCGGGTCCGGCAGGCGATGAAGAGGTTATCCACACCAAGGCCGGCCGCCTGTCGGGCCGGCTCCCGCATTCGGAGCATGTCGTGAAGATCCCAGACGTTCTGCGTCCCGCCCATCGCAACCCGGTACCGCTGCTGCCGACCACGCGAAGTCGGGGGCGTCGGGAGGCGTGGCCCAGCGAGCGACTCGAACGCCTCCTGACTCCGCGGGAGATCGACGACCTGGTTCGAGGTCACTTCACCCGCTGACGTCCCGGCGTCGCACACCGTTCGGGTTCTCCGGGGGCTCGAACGGTGCATTCATGCGGGCAAAGTTGTTCTAATGGAACTAGAACAATAGAATGTGTTCGTGCTCATCCGAATCGACCCCGCCTCGCCGACGCCACTCTTCGAACAGGTCGCGGCGAGCGTGCGGCGCGCCCTGGTCGACGGCAGCGTCGGTCCCGGGGACCGGTTACCCGGTGCCCGGGAGCTCGCCGAATCCCTCGACCTGAACGTGCACACGGTGCTGCGCGGCTACCAGCAGTTGCGTGACGAGGGACTGATCGAACTGCGGCGTGGCCGCGGCGCGGTGGTCGCGGCCGACGCCGGCGGACGCAGCCGGCTTCAGGAGGCCGTCCTCGACGTCGTCGCCGAGGCGCGTCGCCTCGGACTGAGTGCGGCGGAACTGGTGACCCTCGTCAAGAAGGAGATGACATGACCGAACAGACCTTGGCACCGCAGGTGTCGTGGGCCCGCGCGCTGGTCGCGGCGCTGTCGGCGCCGGTGGCGCTCGCCGCGCTCGCGCTGGTGCTGTTCGCCGGCTGGGCCGCCGACCTGCCGGATCCGATGGCCGTGCACTTCACATTCGACGGCAGTGCCGACGGTTTCGCCTCGCAGGCCGCAGCGCGCGCGACCGTGCTCCTCGGTCCCGCGACCGCCGCGGTCCTGGTGACGGTCCTGGTGCTGATCACCCGGCGTGACCTGCGGACCGCCAGGATGGGCGTCGCCCTCGCCTCCGGCACCGGCTCGTTCCTCGCGGTGCTACCGGTCCTGCTGGCAATCCCGCAGCGCGGCGTCTCCGACGCCTCGTCCGTCACCGTGCCCGGCTGGTGGATCCTCGCCGCCGCGGTGATCGGGGTGGGCGCGGCCCTGCTCGCCCACCTGAGCATGCCTGCGCCCGGGCCCGCCCGGGCGAGTGCCGCGCCCGGCGCCGACGCCCCACGCATCCCGCTCGAGGAGGGAGAACGGGTCGCGTGGTCGGGAACGGCGGCGATGCCCCGGTGGTTCGGCGTTCTCCTGGGCGTGCTCCCGATCGCGGTCGTCGTCGCACTGACGGCGGTCGGGGCGGGCTCGGCGATCCTGCTGCTCGTGGTCGCCGCGATCTCGGGGGCCGTGATGGCGCTCGTTCTCGCCCCGGTCCGGGTCGTCGTCGACCAGCGCGGGCTGTCCGCGCGCGGAGTCGTCCCGGTCAGGCCCGTTCACATCCCTCTCGACGAGGTCGCCGAGGCGCGCGAGGTGGCCGTCAAGGTGCTCAACGGGTTCGGGGGCTACGGCTACCGGGTCGGTCCCCGGGGTGTCGGACTGATCGCCCGCCCGGGCCCCGCGCTGGAGGTCACCCGTGGTGACGGGTCGCGATTCACCGTCACGGTCGACGGGGCCGACCAGGCCGCGGCGGTGCTCAACACCCTCGCCGCCCGTGGCCGCGTCTGAATCCGGTCGCGCCCGGACACACCCGAGGTCCGGGCGCATACTGGGTCGGTGAGCGTCGGCGGCGTGCTGTTCGACATCGACGGGGTCCTCGTCACGTCGTGGCGGGCACTTCCCGGGGCCGCCGACGCCCTGCGCGCCGTCCGCGACCGCGCGCTGCCCAGGGCCTTCCTCACCAACACGACCTCGCGCACCCGCGGCGAGATCGCCACGGCGCTGCGGGACTGCGGGATGGACGTCGACACCGGTGAGATCGTCACCGCCGCCGTGCTGACCGCCGAATACCTGCGGTCGACCTATCCGGGCGCGCGGTGCCTGGTGGTCAACCACGGCGACATAACGAAGGACCTGCAGGGCATCGTTCTCGACGCCGAGCATCCCGACGTGGTGGTGCTCGGCAGCGCCGGGCCCGAGTTCGACCACGTCACCCTGAGTCGAGTGGTGGAACTGATGCAGCAGGGGATTCCCGTCGTGGCGATGCAGAGCGGGTTGACGTGGGCCACCGCGGACGGGCTCCGGATCGACACCGGCGCCTATCTGCCGGGGCTCGAGGCCGCGGGAGGTGGACGCGTGACGGTGATCGGCAAGCCGGCACCGACCGGCTTCACCACCGCCGCCGCCGTGATGGGTACCGACCCCGAACACGCCGTCATGGTCGGCGACGACCTGGTCAACGACGTGCTCGCCGCCCAGTACGTCGGGTTCGCGGGGGTGCTGGTGCGGACCGGCAAGTTTCGTCCCGCGATCCTGGAGGCGCCGCCCGGGCGGCCCGACCACGTGATCGACTCGGTGGCGGACCTGCCGGGGCTGCTCGACGAACTCGATCCGTAGCCCCGGCGGGCCGAGAAGCCGGACGGGGCCGAGACGCGGCACTGACGGGGCCCGCCGAATTGGTTGCCGAATCCGCCGCGAACCTGGGGGTCGGGAGGGCGGTTGTTCGGTACGGTCGATCACATCCCATCCCACCTCATGTTCGAGGAGTTTCGTGCGCACTTGGTTCCGCCCTCGTTCCCTGTCCCTGTTCGCCACCCGGGCCGCGCGTGTCGGCGCGTCGATCGCGACCGGTGTCGCCGTGATCGGTGGTCTCGCCGTCACCGGTGCGGGGGTCGCCTCCGCCGCCCGCGTGGACTGCGTCTCCCCGCCTTCTGCCAACGACATCCGCGTCGTCGGTGACGCCAGCTGCGGTGCGACGGCCACCGGCGCCGGCGTCGCCAATGCCGGCGCGATGGACAGCGGCACCGCCGTGAGCGTGTCCGAGGGCGGCAGCGCGAACACGTTCGCGACCGGGTTCGGCGTCGCGCTCAGCACGTCGAAGGTCGCGGGCCAGGCGCACGCCTACGCGATCGGCGGCGGGATCGCCCACGCCCGTACCGACAACGGCGACACCACCTTCGCGCTCGCCGGCTGGGGGTCGGGCGCCACCGCGGAGTCGGGTGGAGTGAACTGCATGGGACCGCTCTCGTTCGCCGTCAACCTCAACACCGGCGCGGTCTGCCTCATTCGCTGAGCGCATCGGGCCGCATCCGTGCGAACGACCGGGGCGCGTCCGCCGAATCCGAGAGGATTCGTGCGGGCGCGCCCCGCGCCCGTTCAGGGACCTGCGAGTCCTTGCACTCACCCCCTGTGAGTGCTAAAAAGGCACTTGGCACTCGCAACACGTGAGTGCCAGGTCGGGACGGTGAGGCTGGGATCCCATCGACACCCCTGGTCGTCCGTCGCGGGCACCGAGCCTGGCCGAGTGAACGGGGCGAACCGCATGCGGTCGTCCTGCGCGCCAATGAGGCGACCCGACGAGCGGTCGCCTTGTGTGTCACCCCCAATCCGGAGGATCACTTCGCAATGGCCAAGATCATCGCGTTCGACGAAGAGGCACGTCGCGGCCTCGAGCGTGGCCTGAACAGCCTCGCCGACGCCGTCAAGGTGACGCTGGGACCCAAGGGTCGCAACGTCGTGCTCGAGAAGAAGTGGGGCGCCCCCACGATCACCAACGACGGCGTGTCCATCGCCAAGGAGATCGAGCTCGAGGACCCCTACGAGAAGATCGGCGCCGAGCTGGTCAAGGAGGTCGCCAAGAAGACCGACGACGTCGCGGGCGACGGCACCACCACCGCCACCGTCCTCGCTCAGGCGCTCGTCCGCGAGGGTCTGCGCAACGTCGCTGCCGGCGCCAACCCGCTGGGTCTCAAGCGCGGCATCGAGAAGGCCGTCGAGGCCGTCACCGCCAAGCTGCTCGACACCGCCAAGGAGGTCGAGACCAAGGAGCAGATCGCTGCCACCGCCGGTATCTCGGCCGGCGACTCGTCCATCGGTGAGCTGATCGCCGAGGCCATGGACAAGGTCGGCAAGGAAGGCGTCATCACCGTCGAGGAGTCCAACTCCTTCGGCCTGCAGCTCGAGCTCACCGAGGGCATGCGCTTCGACAAGGGCTACATCTCGCTGTACTTCGCGACCGACGCCGAGCGCCAGGAAGCGGTCCTCGAGGATCCGTACATCCTGCTCGTCAGCTCCAAGATCTCCACGGTCAAGGACCTGCTGCCGCTGCTGGAGAAGGTCATCCAGGCCGGCAAGCCGCTGCTGATCATCGCCGAGGACGTCGAGGGCGAGGCCCTGTCGACCCTGGTCGTCAACAAGATCCGCGGCACCTTCAAGTCCGTCGCCGTCAAGGCTCCGGGCTTCGGTGACCGCCGCAAGGCGCAGCTCGCCGACATCGCCATCCTCACCGGTGGCGAGGTCGTCAGCGAAGAGGTCGGCCTGTCCCTGGAGACCGCAGGCATCGAGCTGCTCGGCCGCGCCCGCAAGGTCGTCGTCACCAAGGACGAGACCACCATCGTCGAGGGTGCCGGCGATGCCGACGCCATCGCCGGTCGCGTCAACCAGATCCGCGCCGAGATCGAGGCGTCGGACTCGGATTACGACCGTGAGAAGCTGCAGGAGCGCCTGGCCAAGCTGGCCGGTGGCGTCGCCGTCATCAAGGCCGGCGCTGCGACCGAGGTCGAGCTCAAGGAGCGCAAGCACCGCATCGAGGACGCCGTCCGCAACGCGAAGGCTGCCGTCGAGGAGGGCATCGTCGCCGGTGGTGGCGTGGCTCTGCTGCAGTCCGCTCCGGTCCTGGACGACCTGAAGCTGGAGGGCGACGAGGCCACCGGTGCCAACATCGTCAAGGTTGCCCTCGAGGCTCCGCTCAAGCAGATTGCGTTCAACGCCGGCCTCGAGCCCGGCGTCGTCGCGGAGAAGGTTCGCAACCTTCCCGCCGGCAGCGGCCTGAACGCCGCCACCGGTGAGTACGAGGACCTGCTCGTCGCGGGCATCAACGACCCGGTCAAGGTCACCCGCTCGGCGCTGCAGAACGCGGCGTCCATCGCGGCCCTGTTCCTGACCACTGAGGCTGTCGTCGCCGACAAGCCGGAGAAGGCCGCTGCTCCGATGGGCGACCCGACCGGTGGCATGGGCGGCATGGACTTCTGAGTCCGACCCCGCGCGGGACGATCTGATCGTCCCACCCGGCTCACGCGAGGCCGGTCCACCGCACGGTGGACCGGCCTCGTGCCATGTGAACAGCCGGGGTCGATGTCGGTCGGACGGGTGAACTCCGTTCGGCAGTTTGCCCATTCTTTGGACAACCCGCGCGCTCTGGGCGACACTGTCCGGGCGTACCGACTTTCGAGGCCCCACGAAGTAACGGTGGGGCCACGCTGCTGTATATATACGCGAACGCACAGCTTTACAAAGCACAGCTTACGAACGCAGACGACATATCAAGGTGGGAAGATGCCCAAGATTCGTGGATCCGCCCGTCGCATGGGCCGCATCGCGGCCGTGACGGCGGCGCTGACCGTCCTGCCGCTGCTCGGTGTCGGCGCCGTCGCGAACGCCGCCGACGTTCCGAACGCGGTGGCACCGAACGGATCCAAGCTCGAGCGCGTCGACGGCAGCGGACGTCAGGTCACCGCCTACGTGCACTCGACGTCGATGGACAAGCTCATCCCGGTGAAGATCCAGCTGCCCGCCGACACCAGTGCGCCGCGGCCGACGCTGTACCTGCTCAACGGTGCCGGTGGCGGCGAGGACTCCGCGACCTGGCAGCGCCGCACCGACATGGCGTCGTTCTTCTCCGACAAGAGCCTCAACGTGGTCACCCCGATCGGGGGCGCGTTCAGCTACTACACCGACTGGCGCAACGACGACCCGGAGCTCGGCCGCAACAAGTGGACGACCTTCCTCACCGAGGAGCTCCCGCCGATCATCGACTCGGCGTTCAAGGGCAACGGCACCAACTCCCTCGCCGCGATCTCCATGACCGGCACCAGCGTGCTGAACCTGGCCATCAAGGCCCCCGGCCTGTACAAGAGCGTCGCCGGCTACAGCGGCTGCGCCGAGACCAGCACCCCGGCGGGCCAGACCTACATCAAGCTCGTCGTCGAGTCCCGCGGCGGCGGCGACACCGAGAACATGTGGGGGCCCACGGACGACCCGGAGTGGATCGAGAACGACCCGGTCATCCAGGCGGAGAAGCTGCGCGGCACCGAGATCTACATGTCCTCGGGCAACGGCCTCCCGGGCGCGCACGACACTCTCGAGGCGACCGGTGGCACCGCGGCGCTGGCAAACCAGGTCCTGCTCGGCGGGGCCATCGAGGGTGCGACCCTGCTGTGCACGAACAACCTGTTCAAGCGGCTGAACTCGCTGAACATCCCGGCCACGTTCGACTTCCGTCCGAACGGCACCCACTCGTGGGGCTACTGGGAGGACGACCTGCACAAGTCGTGGCCGTGGATCGCACGCACCATCGGCCTGTGACGCTTCGACCTTCGGATTCCTGACCGGGGCACGTCCCCGGTTCCCGGCTCCACCGACGGCGCCGATCCCGCTCAGCGGGGTCGGCGCCGTCGTGTTTCCGTGTGGTCGTGTTTCCGCGTGACCGTGTTTCCTACGCGACAATGGACCCGTGCGCGCGGATGCGGTGTTCGACGCACCGGTCGGCGGTCCCCGG
Organism: Rhodococcus sp. NPDC003348; assembly: GCF_053589375.1. Taxonomy (NCBI): domain Bacteria; kingdom Bacillati; phylum Actinomycetota; class Actinomycetes; order Mycobacteriales; family Nocardiaceae; genus Rhodococcus; species Rhodococcus sp. NPDC003348. Next base: position 25,774 of record NZ_JBSFRT010000052.1, on the reverse strand, counting down.
CGGCCGGAGCTGCTGGCCGCGTTGTCGCTCGCCATCGACCTCGGCCTGGGACAGCCGATGGAACACATGTTGCGGTCCGCGCTGATCGCGACCCGTCTCGCCGAGCGGGTCGGGGTGGACGAGACGGCGCGCGCCGCCGTCTATTACGGCACCCTGGTCGAGTGGATCGGCTGTCACGCCGACTCCCACGAGCTGACCGCGCTGGTCGGGGACGACATCGCGTTCCGCGCGGACACCTACGGGATCGACATGACCGGCTGGCCACTGCTCCGGTTGATCCTGAGGCACGCGGGCGCCGACGATCCCGTGTGGCGGCGCGGACTCCGGACCGTGGTGCTGGCCCGCACCGCGCGGTCCCGGCTGACGGAGCTGATCACGTCGCACTGCACGTCGGCTCGGGTGCTCGCCGAACGGGCGGGGCTGGACTCCGGGGTCGCAGATGTGCTCGCGTACACCTTCGAACGATGGGACGGGTCCGGGCTGCCCCGCGGTGTCGGTGGCGAGTCGATTCCGCTCGCGGCGAGCGTGATCGCGGTCGCCGATGTCGCCGAGGTGCACTTGCGGACCGGCGGTCCGGACCGCGCGGTCCAGGTGGTCACCGCCCGTCGCGGTGGGCAGTTCTCGCCGCGGGTGGTGGACGTGTTCGCCGCCGACGTCGGTGACATCGTGGCGGGGCTGCTCGAGTGCGACGTGTGGGCCGCGGCGCTGGATCGAGCACCGGACCGGGACCGTCGTCTCGGTCCGGACGAACTCGATGTACTGCTCGGTGCGATGGGGGATTTCGTCGATCTGAAATGCCCGTTTCTGCTGGGGCATTCGCGTGCGGTGGCGGAGTTGGCGCGGGAGGCCGCCCGGATCCTGGGGATGACGCCGCCGCATCAGCGGCGCGTCTATCGCGCGGGTCTCGTGCACGGGCTGGGCCGGATGGGGATCTCGAACCGGATCTGGGAGCAGGCCACGCCACTGACCACGGCGGACTGGGAGCGGGTGCGCCTGTACCCGTACCTGACCGGACGGATCCTCAGTCGGGTCGGGGGACTCGAGGATGTCGTGGCGGTGGCGGTCGCTCATCGGGAACGGCTGGACGGCAGCGGATTTCCGCGTGGTACCACCGCCGCCGACCTGACACCGGCGGATCGGTTGCTGGCCGTGGCGGACGCGTACCAGCGGATGCTCGAGCCGCGACCGTACCGCCCCTCGCACACCCCGACCGAGGCGGCGAACCTGCTCCGGGGCGGAGCCGGGTCGGGACGGCTGGACGCGGAAGCGGTCGAGGGCGTTCTGGTGGCCGCCGGGCACCGCCCCGCGCGCCGTCGGGTGTGGCCGGCCGGTCTGACCGATCGTGAGGTGCAGGTCCTGCGGATGGTGGCCCGCGGACACAGCAACCGGGACATCGCAGTCCGACTTGTGATCTCGGAGAAGACGGTGCGCAACCACGTCGAGCACGTGTATCTCAAACTCGGCGTCCGCAACCGAACCCAGGCGAGCATGGCCGCGATCGATCACGGGTTGGCGCAGTATCCGCTGGTGGCGGACTGACGGGACCGCGACAGAGCCCCGCCGTGCTCGGCTCGACCGCACCCGGCAGCGTGCGGGAGTGACGTTCAGCTATTGACCGGCTAAGTCCACGGCGCGGTGCCCCGGCGAAATGCTGTGCCGTGCGTAATATCCGGTTCGAGTCGGGTCCGGTGGCGGGCCCGCCGACGAACGGGGTGTACGCAGGTGGACGGTGTGGTGATCGCGCTCGAACTGATCGTGGTGCTCGGCGCGATCGTGATGGGCACCCGGTCGAGTGGAGTCGCGCTCGGCCTGTGGGGTGGTGCCGGTGTCGCGGTACTGGTCTTCATCTTCGGTGAGGACGTCGGCGCACCGCCGGTCGACGCGCTGCTGATCGTCCTGTCGGTGGTGCTGGCGTCCTCGATGATGCAGGCGGCCGGTGGCATCGACTGGATGGTGTCGATCGCGGCGAACGTGATCGCCAAGCGGCCCAAGCAGATCACCCTCATCGCACCGCTGGTGTCGTTCCTGTTCTCGGTCGGTGCGGGCACGTCGAACATCCTGTACCCGTTGCTCCCGGTCATCTACGACGCCTCGTACCGCAACGGGATTCGCCCGTCGCGTCCGCTGTCGCTGTCCGTGGTTGCGACCGGTGTCGCGCTCGCGTGCAGCCCGGTCTCGGCGGCCATGGCGGCGATGGTCACCCTGACCGACGTCGAGCCGTACAACTTCGAACTGATCGACATCATCAAGATCACCTTGCCTGCCGCAATCATCGGCATCGTGATCAGTTCGTTCGTGGTGAACCGGCTCGGAAAGTCCATCGCCGAGGACCCGGAGATTCAGGCGAAGATCGCGGCCGGCGAGATCGCGGCCCCGGCGGGTGGCATGAGCAAGGTGGAACTGAAGTCCACGACTCAGGGGCGCAACGCGGCCCTGATCTTCCTCGTCGGCGTGCTCGCGATCGTGGTCTTCGGTCTGTTCAAGGGAATTCGGCCCGACGCCGCCGACGGCAGCCCCTTGGGCATGACGCCGATCATCGAGATGATCATGTTCGTCGTCGGCACGCTGATCCTGTTGGTGAGCAAGCCGCCGGTCGCGGATGTGCCGACGATGTCGGTGTTCAAGGCCGGCATGGTCTCCGCGATCGCCCTGTTCGGCCTGGCCTGGCTGACGGATACGTTCATCAGCGCGCACCTCGACCTGATCACCGACACCGTCGGCGACTGGGTGGAGGCCGCGCCCTGGATCTTCGCGCTGGGCGTGTTCCTGGTCTGTGTGCTCACGACCAGCCAGTCGACCGCGACGCGGACCATCGTGCCGATCGGTCTGACCGCGGGCCTGGCGCCCGGACTGATCAGCGGCATGTGGGCGGGCGCGTTCGCCGGAATCTACCTGCTGCCCACCAACGGATCGCAGATCGCTGCCGCGAACTTCGACGAGTCGGGCAGCACCAAGCTCGGCACCAAACTCGTCGACCACTCGTTCTTCGTGCCGACGCTGGTGCTGGCGGTCACCACGATCGCTGCCGGTTCCGTGCTGGGCGTGATCCTGGGCTGAGCCGGATCCTGTCGTGAGACGCGCCGCCGTCGGGTAATCCGGACGGCGGCGCCTTCTTCGGATCAGCGGGCGCGGTAGGCGTCCCAGCTGGCCTTGCATGCCCGGGCGATGGCGTCGACCTGGTCCGGATCGGCCTTCGGCCATCCCACCCCGGGCTCGTGCAGTTCCGCGGTGAGGGTCGGGCCGAGCAGGAACTCTCGACGGAATTCGGCCTGCACCGCACCGAGCGTCACCCCGGCGGCCGCCGCCCGCGGCGCCAGTTCGGCGAATCGGCCTCCGGCCGAGATGATCTCCTGGCTGCCAAGGTAAGGCTGGTTCAGTGCCACCGCCGCGGCGTCGTCCACCGCGAAGCCCGTGCGGTGTGCCGCCGCCAATGCGCGAATCGCGTCCGGCGCCATCGTGACCGGGTTCTCGCCGCGCGGATTACCGTCGTGGTCACCGCGATTGGACAGCGCGACGACATCGGGCAGTCGATCCGCCGGTGCGCGTTCGACGTTCACCGCGCCCTCGCGGGTGGTGGTGGTGTTCATGGTGTCGTGGAAGGAGAGCGTCGTGAACTCCACCGGCCGCCCGGTGTCGTTCGCCTTGGCGAACGCGAGATCCACCATCCGGTCGACCAATTCGTCGCGGGTCCGCTCGTACACCTCGAGGCCGCGCGCGGCCACCTCGGCGAACGTGTTCGCGAGGAACCGGAGTCCGGCGTCGCTGTCGGGTTCGAGCAGCAGGGGGAAGAACGAAAACGTCACCGGGCGAATTGCATCCACTCCGGTGAGGTCGACCCGGTTGTACGGACCCGCGGCCCGGACCCGGGCGAACGCTTCCTTGAGGTCCGCGTACAGATCGGCGGGCTTGGCGCGGTTGGGGTCACGCACCATTCGCGGATGCGGGTTCTCGACGTAGACGATCCGCGGGTCGATTTCCGCCCAGCGCCGCACGATCGGGCCGGTCGAGCAGTCGGTGAAGTCGAACTGCAACCGACGGGTGAACTCGGGGGCGAGGAACGCGGCCAGTTCGGCGGGGATCAGTGACCCCGAGTGCGGGCAGCTCACGAGCAGGTCGGCCTCGGCCAGAGCCTCGTCCAGGCTGCGGTTGCCGCGGTCGGCGTAGAAGATCAGGTCGTCCCGGGTGAACTCGGTTCCGGCCGGAATCAGCAACGGGTCTGAGAGTGCCATGCCCGAACACTATCGGGCTCCGTGCCGAGGAGAGAGTATTGAACGGTGGAGACGATTCCGATTCAGATGCCGGACGGGACCGAGGTGCCGGTGCGGCTGTTCGCGGGCCGGGAGGCGATGCCCGTCGTGGTGATCTTCCCGGGGTTGGGGGTGCCGGGCGGCTACTACGACACCGTCGCGCAGGCGCTGGTCGACCGCGGCTTCAACGCGGCGATCGGGGAATTGCGTGGTCAGGGTGACAGCAGGCCCCGGCCCGGACCCGACAGCGCCTACGGCTACCAGGAGCTGGCGTCGGTGGACTATCCGGCGGTCTTCGAGGTGGTGCGGGAGCGGTTCGACGAGAGCACTCCCTACCTGCTCGGGCACAGCATGGGAGGTCAGCTGGGCGTGATGTACGCGGCGCGGGCCCGCGGGGAGCTCGGTGGGCTGATCCTCGTGGCGTCCGGGTCGCCGTTCCATCGTTCACACGGTGTGGTGCGGGGTGCGGGGCTGCTCGTCGGGTCGGCGGCGATGTCGGTGACCGCGAACGTGGCCGGGTTCTGGCCGGGGGACCGGTTCGACGTCGGGGGGTTCGGTCGGCAGTCGAAGGTCCTGATCGCCGACTGGTCACGGTTCGCGCGGACCGGTCTGATCGAACCGACCGGCGCGGACATGGACTACGAGGAGCGGATCGGACGGCTGACCCTGCCGGTGCTCTCGATCTCCGTCGAGGGCGATGACCTCGCCCCGAAACCGGCGATCCGCGACCTCGTCCGCAAGCTCCCGAACGCCGAGGTCACCACCTGGCACCAGAGCGACTCGCTGGGGCACAACGGCTGGATTCGCAACTGCGCGAGCACGGTCGATCGGATCGCCGACTGGTTGCACGATCACACCTGAGGCGCAGTGAACCCACCTCCGGAGCTTCCCGACGACGCGACCGTGGCAGGCGGCCCGCCCACCGAACTCGGCCCGCTGACTCGCGTCGGTTCCGGCGGGTCGGAGTCGACCACACGGTCGGGCGGGCCGAGTGCCGGCGTGGTCGTCGACACCGGGGTGGCGCGGCTGGCCGCGGAATGGGAGAGCGGGGCGACCCCGCCGGGCGACCTGCGGGACTACCTTCCCGACACGGACGCGATCCGGCGTACGGCGCTGGTGGAACTGATCATGGTCGACCTCGCCTATCGATGGATCCGGGTTCACCAGCCGAAACGGATCGCCGACTACTGCGTGGAGTTTCCGGAACTGCTCGCGGGACCGATACCTCCCGAACTGATCTACGAGGAGTACCGCGTGCGTCGGCTGAGCGGTGACGACGTCGCCGCGGACGACTACGTCGAGGAGTTCCCGGAACAGGCCGAGCGTTTCGTGTGGCTGCTCGAACACGATCCGCGGTCGAGTACGGAGACCGTCTCGTCGACATTGCCCACCGGAGCGGACCTGCAGGTAGGCGAACGGCTGGACGATTTCGACCTGGTCGCCGAGCTGGGGCACGGAGCGTTCGCGCGCGTCTTCCTGGCCCGCCAGACGTCCATGCAGCGCTGGGTGGCCCTCAAACTGTCACGCAATGTCGGCGCCGAGCCCCAGACCCTCGCGAAGCTCGATCACCCGTACATCGTCCGGGTCTACGACCAGCGTGTGCTCGAAGACCGCCAGGTCCGGGCGCTGTTCATGGAGTACGTACCCGGCGGCACCCTGCTCGACCTGATCCGCCGGGTGCGTGACACGCCACCGGAGCTGCGGTCCGGGCAGCTGCTGCTCGACTCCGTCGAGCGGGAACTGGCACGCAAGGGCGTGAGCGGCCCCGTCGAGTCGAGTGTGCGCGCGGAGGTGGCTGCGTTGTCCTGGCCGGAGACGGTCGCGTGGATCGGGCTGCGGCTCGCGGAGGCCCTCGACTACGCGAGTTCGCAGGGCGTGCTGCACCGGGACGTCAAACCCGCCAACGTGCTGCTCACCGCCGAGGGCATCCCGAAGCTCGCCGATTTCAACGTCAGTTCCGGCGACACCCTGGTGGTGCCGGGGACGGCCACCGCGGTGGCCGGATCGCTGGCCTACATGTCGCCCGAACAGCTGGCGGCGGCGAACACACCGGCGGCCGCCCCGATCGACACCCGCAGCGACATCTACTCGCTCGGGGTCATGCTCTGGGAGTTGCTGACGGGGGAGCGGCCGTTTCCGGACGTCGGGTCGGGCAAGGACGCGGCCGCTGCGGCGCTCGAGGTGCGCCGGCGCGGTGTGGACGAGGAAACGGCCGCGCGGTTGCCCGAGAGCTGTCCGCCCGCCCTGCGCCGGGTGCTGCTCACCTCGCTCGAGCCGGAGCCGGAACGTCGGTGGTCGAGTGGACGGAAGCTGGCCCGGCAGTTCGCACTGTGCCTGGATCCGCGCGCCCGCGGTCTGGTCGACCCGTCGCCGGGAAGCAAACGGTCGATGCTGGTGCGGTGGGCCCTGCCGATCGTGATCGCCGCGATCGGGATCCCCAACCTGCTCGCGACCGCATTCAACTACTACTACAACCGGGAGACGATCATCCGCTCGCTCGCCCCGGAGCCGCAGCTTCACCTCGAGCAGGTGCACACCGTGATCGGCCTCCTGGCGTTCCCCCTCGGCGCGGCGCTGATCCTCTGGTGGTGCCGGCTCGCGCTCACCGTGCCGCGGCGTGTGCAACAGGGACGTTCGTACGACGCCGCGACGCTTCGACGGGCACGGGTGGCCACACTGAACCTGGGGCACCGCGCGGTCGTCGTGGCCTTCGCATTGTGGTTGGTGGCCGGCATCGCCTATCCGATCAGCCTGCAGATCGCGGCCGGGGGGATCCCCCAGCGAACCTTCACCCAGCTGATCGCGTCGCTGGCCGTGTGCGGGGCTGTCGCGGTCGCCTATCCCTTCTTCATCCTCACCTACTACGCGGTCCGCTCCCTGTATCCGGTTCTGCTGTCACACGGGGAGATCCACGGTGACGACGGACGCGATCTCCGGTCACTGAGGGTGCTCGCCACCCGCTATCTCGCGGTCGCCGCGTCGGTCCCACTGGTCGGTGTCGCGGGGCTGAGCTTCGCGGGCGCCGAGCGGCCCGGCTACGTGGATCTGACCGTGCGCGCGCTGTGCCTGGGCGGCATCGTCGGCTTCATCGCGGTCTACCAGCTGTTCCGGCGCATCGAGGCGGACCTGCGGGCCCTGCGCCGGGTCGTGACGCTCGGCGCGCCGGACGGCTGACCGGGCCCGCGCTCAGCTCAGGGTTCGCCAGAGGAACTCGTATGCCAGCGCCGACTTGAACGCGAGCTGAGCGTTGTCGGCGGCGCCGCCGTGTCCGCCCTCGATGTTCTCGTAGTACCAGACCCGGTGACCCTGCTCCTCGAGTCGGGCGGTCATCTTGCGGGCGTGACCGGGGTGCACGCGGTCGTCGCGGGTCGAGGTGGTGATCAGCACCGGCGGGTAGGTGCGGTCGGGGTCGGCGTTCTGGTACGGCGAGTACGCCGAGATGAACTCCCACTCGTCCGGGTCGTCGGGGTCGCCGTACTCGGCCATCCACGACGCGCCGGCCAGCAGCAGGTGGTACCGGCGCATGTCGAGCAGAGGCACCTGGCACACGATGGCGCCGAACAGTTCCGGGTAGCGAGTGAGCATGACACCCATCAGCAGGCCGCCGTTGCTTCCGCCCTGTGCGCCGAGCTGCGCCGCGGTCGTGACGCCGCGCGCGACGAGGTCGCGGGCGACGGCGGCGAAGTCCTCGAACGCCTTGTGCCGGCCCGCTTTCAGTGCCTGGGTGTGCCAGTCTGGGCCGTACTCGCCGCCGCCGCGGATGTTCGCGACGACGTAGGTGCCGCCACGTTCGAGCCACCCGCGGCCGAGGGCGCCGCTGTAGCCGGGCAGCATCGAGTTCTCGAAGCCGCCGTACCCGTAGAGCAGGGTCGGGCCCGGCTCGGCGTCCTTGCGGCGGACCACGAAATAGGGGATCGCGGTGCCGTCGTCGGAGGTCGCGAAGTGCTGTGCGACGGACAATCCCGCCGGGTCGAAGAACGACGGCGCCTGCTTGAGTTCCTCCACCGGCTCGCCGACATGGCCGTGCAGCAACGTCGCGGGGGTCAGGTACCCGCTGGAGTTGAGGAAGAACTCGTCCGACTCGACGGGGTCCACGTCCAGCACGTCGGTGGAGGTGAGTTCCGAGATGCCGTCCAGCGGGGCGTCCGTCCAGCCGCCCGGACCCGGTGTGAGGACGCGCATGCGCGTCTGCACGTCCGACAGCGTCACCAGCAGCAGGTGGTTGCGGGTCCACACGTACTGCTCGAGTGAGGTGTGCCGGTCGGGGGCGAACAGCACGGTCAGGTCCCGGGAACCGGCGAGGTAGTCCGCGTAGCGGGCGGCGAGCAGGGTGCCGGCCGGGTGTGTCGTTTCGCCCACCGTCCAGGGCGACCGGGTGCGGATCAGCAGCCACTCGCGGTGCGCGGACACCCGGGCGTCCTCGGGTGCCTCGATCCGGACCAGTGCGCCGTCCCTGGTGATCTCGTATCGCTGCGAGGAGTAGAAGTCGACGGCCCGTTCGGCGAAGCTGCGCTCGAAGCCGGGGGTGCGGTCGTACCACGCCGAGACCGCGACGTCGGTGTGCTCGCCCTCGAACACCACCGGGGCGTCGCGGACGTCGGTGCCGCGGCTCCAGCGGACGGCGATGCGAGGGTAGCCGGAGTCGGTGAGTGCGTCCGGTCCGGTGTCGGTGCCGACGTAGACGGTGTCGCGGTCGATCCAGTCGATGTCGGTCTTGGCCTCCGGCAGCACGAACCCACCGTCCGCAATGGTGACGAATTCGCGTCGCACAAGGTCGAATTCGCGGATCACGACGGCGTCGGCGCCGCCGCGGGACATGCTGATCAGGGCGCGGGTCTGGTCGTCCTCGCCCTCAGTGCGCAGCACCTGCGCGCCGGACCAGACCCAGTTCTCGCCCTCCTCGGCGGCGACCGCATCCAGGTCGACGAGGACCTCCCAGACGGGGGAGTCGGTGCGGTACGAATCCATCGAGGTGCGCCGCCACAACCCGCGTACGTGGTCGGCGTCGCGCCAGTAGTTGTACAGGTGGGCGCCGCGTCGGCGGACGTACGGGATCCGGGCGTCGGTGTCGAACACGGCACGGATGCGGGCCTGCAGGTCGGTGAAGTCGGCACAGGCGGCGAATTCCGCGACGGTGCGGTCGTTCCGGGTGCGGACCCAGTCCAGGGCGCTCTCGCCGGTGACGTCCTCGAGCCGGAGATGGGGATCGTGCGGGTCGGAAACCATTGTTCATTGATACCCCTGACGTGCACATCCGCGTGCAGGTGGGGACCGCGCGTCGGCTGGGGGTTCCTATCCGTCGAGCCGGGTATTAGAAATCAAGACTGTTCGACTGAAACGGTGATAGCCCGTCCGCTGAGCGGGCGATGTGAGGGAAGTGGAGGTCGTGCCGTGAAGACGCACGAGGTCACCAACCAAGTTCCGCCGCTGATCGACTACGACACCGCCGGGCACCCGCTGTTCGACGAGGTCCTGACCGCCGCCGGTGCCGCCGACGCGCTCGCCGAGGTGCACGAGGTGGGCACCCTCGCCGGCAGCGCGTACGCCAAGGAACTCGGCGACCGGGCCGAGGCGCACCCGCCGATCCTGCGGACCCACGACCGCTACGGACACCGGGTGGACCGGGTCGACTACGACCCCGCCTACCACGACCTGATGCGGCACGCGGTCGAGTTCGGCCTGCACGGCGCCCCGTGGCGCGACCGGCGGGACAACGCGCACCTGATCCGAGCCGCGAAGTTCTCCGCCTGGCAGGCCACCGACGCCGGCCACGGCTGCCCCGTCTCGATGACCTACGCCGCCGTCCCTGCACTGCGGGCCGACGAGAAGTTGTCCGCAGAGTTCGAGCCACTGCTCAGCAATGACCGGTACGACCCGTCCGTCGCGCCGCCCGCGCTCAAGCGGGGCCTGATCGCGGGCATGTCGATGACGGAGAAGCAGGGCGGCTCGGACGTGCGGGCCAACACCACCACCGCCACCCCGCAACAGGACGGCAGTTACCGGATCGGCGGCCACAAGTGGTTCACCTCGGCGCCGATGTCGGACATCCTGCTCACCCTCGCGCAGGCGCCCGGCGGGCTGACCTGCTTCGTGCTGCCGCGGGTGCTGCCGGACGGCAGCATGAACGCGATTGCGTTGCAGCGCCTCAAGGACAAGCTGGGCAACAGGTCCAACGCCAGCAGCGAGGTCGAGTACGACAACGCGATCGGCTGGCGGCTCGGCGAGGAGGGCCGTGGTGTCCGCACCATCATCGAGATGGTCAACATGACCCGCCTGGACTGCACCCTCGGCACCGCCACGCTGATGCGCGAGGCCGTCGCGCAGGCCGCCCACCACGCCGCGCACCGCAGTGCGTTCGGCGCGCGGCTGATCGACAAGCCGTTGATGCGCAACGTGATCGCGGACCTCGCCGTCGAGGCGGAGGCGTCCACGACGGTCGCATTGTGGCTGGCGTCGCAGACCGACGCCGCGCTGCGCGGTGACGAGAGGGCAGCGCTGCTGCGCCGCCTCGGCTTGGCGGTGTCCAAGTACTACGTCTGCAAACGCGGACCGGGCCACGCCGCGGAGGCACTGGAATGCCTGGGCGGCAACGGTTTCGTCGAGGAGTCCGGCATGCCGCGTCTCTACCGGGAAGCTCCGCTCGCGTCGATCTGGGAGGGCAGCGGCAACGTTGCCGCCCTGGACACCTTGCGCGCGCTGGGCAAGCAGCCGGAGGTGCTCGGGGCGTTCTTCGACGAACTGGGCGCCGCCGCGGGGGTGGACGCCCGGTATGACGCCTGTGTCGCCGCACTGAAGGCGCAGTTCGCCGACCTCGGCGATCTCGAGTACTGCTCGCGGATCGTGGTCGGCCGGCTCGCGCTCGCGCTGCAGGGCTCGCTGCTGCTGCGGTCCGGGAACCCGGCGGTCGCCGACGCCTTCGTGGCCACTCGCCTCGCCGGAGACTGGGGCACCGTCTACGGCACCCTGCCCACCGGTCTGGACCTGACCCCGATCATCGACCGCGTCGTCCCCGTCCCGGTCTCCTGACAACGCGGACAAGAGGCTGGGAGCACCATGGAACGCACACAGGGGCAGTTGCTGCGGGAGCACCTCACGTCCTACAGGTCCGTCAAGGACGCGGTGTTCGTCGACGCCCTGCCGAGGAACTCGGTCGGCAAGATCCTCGAACGGCAACTGCGGGTCGCGTAGCGGAAGGGCGACGGGCCCCGCACCGATGAACTGGTCCCCGATCGGTGCGGGGCCCGTTCCACGGTCAGGCGCCGGGTGTCACAGTCCGATGGACGCGGCGAGCATCGGCCAGGACTCGTGCAGGTCGTCCTGCCAGTAGCCCCACGAGTGGGTGCCGGCGGGCCGGAAGTCGAAGGTCGCGGGGATCTGCAGCTCGTTCAGGCGGTTCTGCAGGTTGTGGGTGCACTGGTTGGCGGCCGCTTCGATGGCCCCGCCGACGATGACCTGATTGGCCAGCGTGCCGACGTTGCCGTCGATCCCGGGGGCGGCGAGGTTGTCGTGGTCGCCGGGCAGGCCGCTCGACGCGGAGACGAACAGCTGCAGTCCGCGCAGCTTCTCGGCGTTGACGACGGGGTCGTTCGCCTTCCAGCCGGGTCCGTCGTACGGGCCCCACATGTTGGTCGCGTCACCGCCGCCGCGGGACTCGACCACCGCCCGGATGTAGAACTGGCCCGCTTCCGTCGAGGTCTCGGCACAGCCGCTGTAGGCGCCGACGCTCTTGTACAGGCCGGGCGCGTCGATCGCCAGGTTCAGCACCGAGGTGCCGGCCATCGAGATGCCCGCGATCGAGTTGACGCCGGTGGTGTCGAAGGCCTCGTCGATGATCGGGGGCAGTTCCTTGGTCAGGAAGGTCGTCCACTTGTTGCGGCCGAGTTCCGGATCGTCCTTCTCCCAGTCGGTGTAGTAGCTGAACGCGCCGCCGATCGGGGTGACCACGTTGACGTTCTTGTCCGCGAAGAAGTCCATCACGTCGGTCCGCCGCTGCCAGGTCGCGCTGTCCTCGCCGCCGCCCGCCCCGTTGAGCAGGTACAGCGTCGGCCGCGGCGCGCTGGTGTCGGCGGGCCGGATGACCTCGACCGGGATCACCCGGTCCATGGCCGCCGAGTACACCTGCGCGGTCACCTTGCGGTCGGAGTTCGTGTCGATGCGTTCGAGGTACGACGAGTCGCCGCTCACCGCCGCGGGGGTGGCCTGGGCGACGACCGGGGCGGCCAGCAGGGGGAGTGCGGCCAGCGCTGCGGCGGCGACCGCGACGGACATGCGGCGGGAGGTGGTCCGGAGACGCATCGGTGAAACCTTTGATCGGGGATGAGCGGCGCGCGTCGGCGCGAGCGGCGGCTCGGGGGTCGACTTCCTTCTTACCGGACCGCCCGGTCCTCAGCCACCGCACAGCGAATCGACGAAGGTCGCCCAGTGGGCCGAATGGGAGCACTGTTTGTTTTGGGTAAACATCTAACTTACCGTGAGTCGCGACACGCATCCGATCGAGTGTGTGTCGCTACACGCAGGAATCCGGGAGTCTCGTCGCGGGCTCCGGCGTGGATCCGGTCGCGGGGTGGCCGTGGACCCGGTCCTGACGAGTCCACGACCACCCTTCGATTGTCGTCCCCCTCGAGGCTGTCGACCAGGTTTTCACGGGGATGTCGCTTGTTCGGAGGACATGCAGACGATGGTCGGAGGTGTCCCTACTTGCGGGTAACCAGACCGTGCCGAGACGTCGAAATCGGGCGGGACTACCCTGGGTACCCGTGACCTCACACTATGACGTCGTTGTCCTCGGTGCCGGTCCCGGTGGGTACGTCGCAGCCATCCGCGCGGCGCAGCTGGGCCTGAAAACCGCAATCATCGAAGAGAAGTACTGGGGCGGTGTCTGCCTGAACGTGGGCTGCATCCCGTCCAAGGCCCTTCTCCGCAATGCCGAGCTTGCGCACATCTTCACGAAAGAGGCCAAGACCTTCGGCATCTCGGGGGAGGCGTCGTTCGACTTCGGCGCCGCGTTCGACCGCAGCCGCCAGGTCGCGGACGGCCGCGTCAAGGGCGTCCACTTCCTGATGAAAAAGAACAAGATCGACGAGTTCGACGGCCGTGGCACGTTCACCGGCCCGAACGCGATCTCCGTGGCGCTGAGCAAGGGCGGCACCGAGTCGGTCACGTTCGACAACGTCATCATCGCCACCGGCAGCACCACGAAGCTGCTGCCCGGCACCTCGCTGAGCAAGAACGTGGTCACCTACGAGGAGCAGATCCTCACCCGTGACCTGCCCGGTTCCATCCTCATCGTCGGCGCGGGCGCCATCGGCATGGAGTTCGGCTACGTCCTCAAGAACTACGGGGTCGACGTCACGATCGTCGAGTTCCTCGATCGCGCCCTGCCGAACGAGGACGCGGACGTGTCCAAGGAGATCGCCAAGCAGTACAAGAAGCTCGGCGTCACCATCAAGACCGGCGCGGCCGTCCAGACCATCGAGGACGACGGCACCAAGGTCACCGTCGCGATCAAGGACAACAAGTCCGGTGCGGTCGAGACGGTCGTCGTCGACAAGGTGCTGCAGTCCGTCGGCTTCGCGCCGAACGTGACCGGCTACGGCCTGGAGAACACCGGTGTCGCCCTCACCGATCGTGGCGCGATCGCGATCGACGAGCGGATGCGCACCAACGTCCCCGGCATCTACGCTATCGGTGACGTCACCGCCAAGCTGCAGCTCGCGCACGTCGCCGAGGCGCAGGGCGTCGTGGCCGCCGAGACGATCGGCGGAGCCGAGACACTCGAGCTCGGCGACTACCGGATGATGCCGCGCGCCACGTTCTGCCAGCCGCAGGTCGCCAGCTTCGGTCTGACCGAGGAGCAGGCGAAGGCGGAGGGCTACGACGTGAAGGTCGCGACCTTCCCGTTCATGGCGAACGGCAAGGCGCACGGCCTCGGCGATCCGACCGGCTTCGTGAAGCTGATCGCGGACAAGACGCACGGTGAGCTCATCGGTGGCCACCTGATCGGTCCCGACGTCTCCGAGCTGCTGCCCGAGCTGACCCTCGCGCAGAAGTGGGACCTGACCGTCAACGAACTGGCCCGTAACGTCCACACCCACCCGACCCTGTCGGAGGCGCTGCAGGAGGCCATCCACGGCCTCGCCGGCCACATGATCAACTTCTAGGCCGCTCCGCGGCTCGTGCGCGCTTTGTGAGTCTCTGGACTCGCGAAACGCGCACGAGCGCCGCAGGTGCCTTCAGCGAGGGCGTCCGACCACACGGTCGGGCGCCCTCGTTTTGTGTTCCGGGCCTCATTCTCCCGCCCGCGCCGGGCTCGTGGTGAGTGCTTGTTCACGTCGACGCAATGTGCGAAATCAACTGGTGATCGACAGACATTCTGGCGCAACAACTTCCGCCTACTGTCTGCATCCATCGAATACCGCGCTGTATACGCGGTTCGGATACCGGGTTCACCAGCACTTCATTCCGCTCGCACGTTCCTCGACCGAAAGGCCCGTACATGCGTCACCTCTCGAAGCGCACTCTCGCCGCACCCGCCGCCGTCGCCGCTCTCGGCCTGGTCCTGACCGGTTGTGGCAGCAAGGCCTCCGACACCGCATCCGGCGACGCCGCCGCCTCCTGCGTGGACACCAGCGGTGACACGATCAAGGTCGGTTCGCTGAACTCGCTGTCCGGCACGATGGCGATCTCCGAGGTCACCGTCCGCGACTCGATCGCCCTCGCAGTCGAGGAGATCAACAACTCCGGTGGCGTGCTCGGCAAGCGGATCCAACTGGTCGGCGAGGACGGGGCCTCGGAGCCGACGGTGTTCGCGGAGAAGGCCGAGAAGCTCATCAGCAGCGACTGCGTCGCAGCGGTTTTCGGTGGGTGGACGTCCTCGAGTCGCAAGGCGATGCTGCCGGTGTTCGAGGACAAGAACTCGCTGCTCTACTACCCGGTGCAGTACGAGGGCCTGGAGGATTCGAAGAACATCTTCTACACCGGGGCGACGACGAACCAGCAGATCATCCCCGCGCTGGACTACCTCAAGGAGAAGGGCGTCAAGTCCCTCTACCTGGTCGGTAGCGACTATGTCTTCCCGCAGACCGCGAACCGGATCATCAAGGCCTACGCCGCGGCGAACGGCATCGAGATCAAGGGTGAGGACTACACCCCGCTCGGTTCCACCGACTTCTCGACCATCGTCAACAAGGTCCGCACCGCTGACGCGGACGCCGTGTTCAACACCCTCAACGGCGATTCGAACGTCGCCTTCTTCCGCGAGTACAAGAACGTCGGCCTCACCCCCCAGCAGATGCCGGTCGTGTCGGTGTCCATCGCCGAGGAGGAGGTCGGCGGCATCGGCGTGCAGAACATCGAGGGCCAGTTGACGGCGTGGAACTACTACCAGACCGTTGACACCCCGGAGAACAAGACCTTCGTCGAGGCGTACAAGGCGAAGTACGGGCAGAACAAGCCCACCTCCGATCCGATGGAAGCCGCCTACACCTCGGTCTACCTGTGGAAGAACACGGTGGAGAAGGCGAACTCGTTCGCGGTCAAGGACATTCAGGACAACGCGGACGGCGTCACCTTCGATGCACCGGAGGGCACCGTCACCATCGACGGGTCGAACCACCACATCACCAAGACCGCGCGGATCGGCGAGATCCGCGGTGACGGACTGATCTACACGGTGTGGGATTCGGGCCAGCCGATCACCCCGGACCCGTACCTCACCTCGTACCCGTGGGCCGAGGGCATGAGCAAGCAGTAGCAGCCGATTCCGACGACGAAGCCGACCAGCAGAGAGGTAGTACATCGTGGATGTCGTGATCGGACAGCTGTTCACGGGCTTGAGCATCGGGTCGATCCTGTTGCTCGCCGCATTGGGGTTGTCGCTGACCTTCGGTCAGATGGGCGTGATCAACATGGCCCACGGCGAGTTCATCATGGCGGGCAGTTACACGGCCTACGTGGTGCAGCAGGTGATCTCGAGCGCCACCGGATCGCTGTTCGTCTCCCTGGTGGTCGGCTTCGTCGTCGGTGGTGCGATGGGGGTCCTGCTCGAGACGACGCTGGTCAAGCGGATGTACCACCGTCCGCTCGACACGCTGCTGGTGACGTTCGGAGTCGGACTGATCCTGCAGCAGCTCGCCCGGGACATCTTCGGTGCGCCGGCGGTGAACGTTGTTGCCCCGTACTGGCTCTCGGGTGGCGTCGAGATCTTCGGGGCGGTGGTCCCGAAGACCCGGATCTTCATCCTGGTGCTCGCGGTCGTCGCGGTGGCGGTGCTGGCGACCGCGCTCAAGCGGTCGCCGATGGGGCGCCGGATCCGCGCGGTGGTGCAGAACCGGGATCTCGCGGAAACCAGCGGCATCTCGTCGCGCCGCACCGACGTCACCACGTTCTTCATCGGATCCGGTCTGGCCGGTGTCGCGGGTGTGGCGTTGACGCTGATCGGGTCGACCAGCCCGACCATCGGGCAGAGCTACCTGATCGACGCCTTCCTGGTGGTCGTCGTCGGTGGACTCGGTCAGATGAAGGGTGCGGTGATCGCCGCGTTCGCGCTCGGCATCCTCAACTCGTTCATCGAGTACTCGACGACGGCGTCGATCGCGAAGGTGATCGTGTTCGTTGTCATCGTGGTCTTCCTCCAGGCCCGGCCGCAGGGTCTGTTCGCCGTCAAGACGAGGAGCCTGGTATGAGCGTCCTGACAAGTCCCAAGGCTCGGGTGTGGGGCGGCTTCGCGGTCGCTGCGGTGCTGCTGTTCGGGATCGCACCGGCGGTGCTGAGCGACTTCCGGCTCGGCCTGCTCGGCAAGTTCCTGTGCTTCGCGATCGTTGCCGTCGGAATCGGATTGGCCTGGGGGCGTGGGGGAATGCTCACGCTCGGGCAGGGCGTGTTCTTCGGGATCGGCGCCTACGCGATGGCGATGCACCTGAAGATCGCCGACGCCCAGCTCAAGGGCGACGACGTACCGGACTTCATGCAGATCGCCGGCAAGACCGAACTGCCGGGCTACTGGCAGCCGTTCGCCTCCCCGATCGTGGCGATCCTCGCGATCCTGATCCTGCCGGGCCTGGTGGCGTTCGTGCTCGGCCTCGGGGTGTTCAAACGGCGCGTCAAGGGCGCCTACTTCGCGATTCTGTCGCAGGCGTTGGCGGCGGCGTTCGCGATCCTGCTGGTCGGCCAGCAGACCATTGGCGGCAGCAACGGGCTCAACCGGTTCCGCACCTTCTTCGGCTTCAACCTGGCGGATCCCGCGAACAAGCGGATGCTGTTCTTCATCGCCGCGGCAGTGCTGCTGCTGTCGGTGGCGTTGATCCGGCAGTTGATGAACTCCCGCTACGGGGAACTGCTCGTCGCGGTCCGGGACCAGGAGGAGCGGGTCCGGTTCCTCGGCTACGACCCCGCCAACATCAAGCTCGTCGCCTATGTCGTCGCCGCGTTCCTGGCGGGTATCGCGGGTGCGCTGTTCGTGCCGATCGTCGGGATCATCTCCCCGGCGGACGTGGGAATCGTGCCGTCCCTTGCGTTCCTGATCGGCGTGGCGATCGGTGGTCGCGCCACCCTGCTGGGCCCGGTGCTCGGCGCGATCGGGGTGGCGTGGGCGCAGTCCGCGTTCTCCGAGTCGTTCCCGTCCGGCTGGATCTACGCCCAGGGGTTGCTGTTCATCGTGGTCGTCGGGTTCTTCCCCGCCGGCATCGCCGGAATGTTCACCCTGCTCAAGCGGCGTCGCACCGGCAGCGCACCGTCGCAGGCGACCGCACCCTCGCCCGATTCCGATCCCGCAGCGTCCTCCCCGGCGGAGGCGCCCGAGTCCGTGAAGGTGTCGTAGATGACCGAGACAGTGGTGACGGCGAAGGCTCCCGCGGCCGGTGGCAATGCCGGGATGTCGAGCGAGTACCTGGAGGTCCGCGGGCTGACGGTGACCTTCGACGGCTTCACGGCCGTCGACGGGGTGGATCTGACGCTGCTGCAGGGGGACCTGCGATTCCTGATCGGCCCCAACGGTGCGGGCAAGACCACCCTGGTCGACGCGATCACCGGGCTGGTCCCGGCCACCGGGTCCGCCACCAAGTCCGGGGTCGAGCTGATCGGGAAGAAGGTCCATCACATCGCCCGCCTCGGGGTGGGACGCACCTTCCAGACCGCGAGCGTGTTCGAGGACCTGAGCGTGCTGCAGAACCTCGACATCGCCGCCGGCGCAGGACGATCCGCGTGGACTCTGTTGCGGCGCCGCAAGGAGGTGCTGCCACAGATCGAGGAGGCCCTCGAGACGATCGGGCTCACCGCGCAGCGTGACACCCCCGCGGGGATCCTCGCGCACGGGCAGAAGCAGTGGCTCGAGATCGGGATGCTGCTGGTGCAGAACGCGGACGTGCTGTTGCTCGACGAACCGGTCGCCGGGATGAGCCTGGAGGAGCGGGAGGAGACCGGGAACCTGCTGCGCCGCATCGGTGGCGAGCGGACCGTCGTCGTCGTCGAGCACGACATGGACTTCATGCGCGCCTTCGCGACGTCGGTGACCGTTCTCGCCGCGGGGAAGGTGCTCTCCGAGGGCACCGTCGCACAGGTGCAGGCCGATCCGAAGGTCCAGGCCGTCTACCTCGGCACCGGGCACGTGGACGGCACCGCCGTCGCCGTCGCCGCCCACGACACGAAGGAGGGCTGACCCATGCTGGAACTGGTCGACATCCGCGCCGGATACGGGCGCACCGAGGTGGTGCACGGTGTGTCGCTGACCGTCCCCGACGGCGGGGTCGCCGCGGTGATGGGGCACAACGGGGCAGGCAAGACCACCCTGCTGCGGGCCGCGGTCGGGCTGATCAAGACGACGTCGGGGAAGATCCTGTTCGGCGGTGAGAACATCACCGGGCTGCGGCCCAGCGCCCGCGTCGCCCGCGGGCTGGCGTACGTGCCGCAGGGCCAGCAGTCGTTCGGGCAGCTGACCTGTGCGGAGAACCTGCAGGTGGTCGCAGACGGCCGCAAACGAGGCAAGGCGCTGATCGCCGAGGTCCTCGACCTGTTCCCCGCACTGGCCGGTCTGCTCGACCGGCGGGCGGGCCTGCTGTCGGGCGGTCAGCGTCAGCAGCTCGCGATCGCTCGCGCCCTGATCACCGAACCCAAGGTCCTGATCCTCGACGAACCCACCGAGGGCATCCAGCCGAACGTGGTCGCCGAGATCGAACGCACCATCATTGATCTCACCCGGCGCGGCGACCTGAGCGTGCTGCTCGTCGAACAGCACATCGGATTCGCCCTGCAAGCCGCCCAGCACTACAGCGTCCTCGCTGCCGGACACGTCACCTCCACCGGCACCGGCGGCGCCGAGTCCGCCGACGCCGTCCGTGCGGCGATGGCCATCTGACCATGAGCACGACGGGGAAGGGCGACAACGGGGTCGCCCTCGAGACCACCGGTGAACCGCTGCGGGAGCGGGTGTATCGCGCACTCCGCAACGATTTGATGAGTGGACGGATCGGACCCTCCGAGCGCCTCGGCGAGGAGCGGCTCGCCGAGACGTACGGGGTCTCCCGCACACCGGTACGCGAGGCGCTGGCACGACTGCAGGCCGACGGACTGGTCGAACGTGACGTGCACGGGCTGTTCCCGTATCGCCCGCGGCTCGACGACCTCGCCGACCTGTACGAGCTTCGGATCACCCTGGAAATGAGGGGAATTCGTCGAATCCTGCACGGGGATGCCGGTCGTCACGATCCCGAGGTCCTCGGTCCTGAGCTCGACCGGTGGTACGGATACCGCAAGGACACACCCGAACCGGACGCCGGGTTCGTCGCGCTGGACGAGCAGTTTCACATCACCCTGCTCGCGTCCTCCGGCAACGGCGCGCTGGTCGACGCGCTCGCGAACGTGAACGCGAAGGTCCGGCCGGTGCGGATGTTCGACTACCTGACGCCCGACCGGATGGCCGCCACCGTCGACGAGCACGTCGCCGTCGCCGAGTTGGTGCTCGACGGACACCTCCAGCGCGCACACGACGCGCTGCTCGCCCACATCGACGAATCCCGCGCGGTCGTGATCGAACGCGCCCAGCAGGCGCTGGCGCTGGCGCGGATGGCCAACGCCGTCCGCGACTGAACTCCGCCCGATGACCCCCCGAAAGGCTGTGACATGACCGCCCTCTCCTTCGACACCCTCCTCGTCGCCAACCGCGGCGAGATCGCATGCCGCATCATGCGATCCGCCCACATCCTGGGGCTGAAGACGGTGGCGGTGTACTCCGACGCGGACGCGGCGGCCGCGCACGTGGAGATGGCGGACGTCGCGGTGCGGCTCGGGCCTGCGCCCGCGCAGGAGTCCTACCTGCGGGCCGACGCGGTGATCGAGGCGGCGCTCGCCTCCGGGGCCGGCGCGATCCACCCCGGCTACGGATTCCTCTCGGAGAACGACGAGTTCGCGGTCGCCACCGAGGCGGCCGGGATCGCGTTCGTCGGCCCGACCCCGCGGCAGTTGCGGGTGTTCGGCAACAAGCACTCGGCGCGCGAGGCGGCTCGCGCGGTCGGTGTCCCCCTGGTGGCGGGCAGTGGTCTGCTCGACACGGTGACGGCGGCGCTCGCCGCGGCCGAGGAGATCGGGTACCCGGTGATGCTCAAGGCCGTCGGCGGCGGAGGCGGCATCGGAATGCAGGCGTGCTTCGACGCCGCCGACCTGCGCGGCGCCTACGACCGCGTGCAGCGGCTCGCGTCCGCGAACTTCTCCTCCTCCGGGGTGTTCCTCGAACGGTTCGTTGCCCGCGCCCGGCACATCGAGGTGCAGGTGTTCGGTGACGGACTGGGTCGCACCCTCAGCCTCGGGACCCGCGACTGCTCGCTGCAGCGCCGCAACCAGAAGGTCGTCGAGGAGGCTCCGGCGCCGGGTCTGTCGGATGCCGTCGTGGAGCAGCTGCTCTCGTCGTCGCGGGCATTGGCCTCGTCGGTCGACTACCGGTCCGCGGGCACCGTCGAGTTCGTGTACGACGTCGACCGTGGGGAGGCGTCCTTCCTCGAGATGAACACCCGGTTGCAGGTCGAACACCCCGTCACCGAGGAGGTCACGGGGGTGGACCTGGTCGGGTGGATGCTGCGGTTGGCCGGCGGGGACGCGTCCATGCTCGACGCCCTGCCCGACAGCGGTCCGGCGATCACCGGTCACGCGGTCGAGGCACGCGTGTACGCGGAGGATCCCGGCCGCGACTACCGGCCGTCCGCGGGACTGCTCACCAGCGTGGAGTTCCCGGCACACACCCGGGTCGAGACCTGGGTCGACACCGGCACCGAGGTCAGCGCGCACTACGACCCCATGCTCGCGAAGGTGATCACCTCCGGCGCCACCCGGGCGGGTGCCTTCGCGGCCCTCGGTGAGGCACTCGGTGAGACCCGGGTGTACGGAATCGCCACGAATGTTCTTCAGTTGCAGGCGATCGCGACGATGCCCGAGGTCCAGGACGCCCGGCACACGACTGGCACCCTCGCCACCCTGCAGGTCGGTGGCGCCCGCGTCGACGTGCTGCGAGCCGGCACCATGACGACGGTGCAGGACCATCCCGGCCGCCTCGGCTACTGGGAGGTCGGGATCCCGCCGTCCGGTCCGATGGACGACCTGTCGTTCGCCCTCACTGCCGCTGCGGTCGGAAACCCGGCCGATGCGGCCGGACTCGAATGCACGCTGCAGGGCCCGAAACTGGAGTTCGCGGAGGAGACCGTGGTGTGTGTCGGCGGTGCCGACGTCCCGGTCACCGTCGACGGAGAACGGGTGCCGATGTGGGAACCGGTGACGGTGCCGGCCGGGGGAGTGCTCGACATCGGCACGCCCGCCGGTGACGGCCTGCGCACCTACCTCGCGATCCGTGGGGGCCTCGATGCGCCGAAGTATCTCGGCAGCGCCGCGACGTTCACACTCGGCGGGTTCGGCGGACCGACCGGCCGGGCCGTCGCCACCGGTGACGTGCTGACCATCGGTTCCACGGCGGGATGCGCCGCACCGGCGGCCGTCCCGACCACCGACCGTCCCGTCCTCGCCCACACCTGGCACCTGGCGGTAACAGAGGGGCCGCAGCCGTCACCCTCCTACTTCACGCCCGAGGACATGGCCCAGTTCTACGACACGACCTGGACGGTGGCGGCGCACGCCAACCGGACCGGGATCCGGCTCGACGGACCGAAGCCGACGTGGTCACGCACCGACGGTGGTGAGGCGGGTCTGCATCCGTCGAACCTGCACGACAACCCGTACAGCGTGGGCGCCCTCAACGTCTCCGGTGACACCCCGATCCTGCTGGGACCGGACGGGCCCAGCCTCGGTGGATTCGCGTGCCCGCTCACCGTCACCCGGGCGCACCGCTGGAAGCTCGGACAGATCCGCCCGGGCGACGGGGTCCGCTTCGTTCCGGTCACCGATGCGGGTGCGGACCTGCTGCGGTCGTCGAATCCCGTTCGGGCGGCCCTGCTGCCGCCGTCGGCCGCCCATGCGGTCACCTCCGACGGCGGGGTGCTGGCGCACCGCGACGCGGTCCTCGACCGGCCCCGGGTGCGGTACCTGCGTGGCGGCGACGACAACATCCTCGTCGAGTACGGCGAGATGGAACTCGACCTGGGTCTGCGGATGCGGGTGCACGCGCTGTCCGAGGCGCTCGCCGCCCGCCGGTTGCCCGGCCTGATCGACGTCACCCCGGGTGTACGGTCGCTGCACCTGCACTTCGACCCGGACATGCTGCCGCCCTCGCGCCTGCTCGACGTCCTCCAGGACGTCGAGGAACTGCTCCCCGCCACCGGCGATCTCGTGGTTCCCAGCCGCACGATCCGGCTGCCGCTCTCGTTCGACGATCCGTCCATCGCCGAGGCGATCGACCGTTACCGGGCCGGGGTCCGCGACACCGCGCCGTGGTTGCCGTCGAACACCGAGTTCATCCGTCGCATCAACGGCCTCGACTCCGTCGACCAGGTGCGCGACGCCGTGTTCGACGCCGAGTACCTGGTTCTCGGGCTCGGGGACGTGTATCTCGGTGCCCCGCTGGCGGTTCCGCTCGACCCGCGGCACCGGCTCGTCACCACCAAGTACAACCCGGCACGGACGTGGACGCCGTCCGACGCGGTCGGGATCGGCGGCAAGTACCTGTGCGTGTACGGGATGGAGTCGCCAGGTGGCTACCAGCTGATCGGGCGCACCGTACCGATCTGGTCCGGGTACCGCCAGCACGGTCCCTTCGAACAGGGCAGGCCGTGGCTGTTCCGCTTCTTCGACCGGATCGTGTGGGAGCCGGTGACGCCCGAGCAGTTGACCGAGTACCGAGCCGAGGCGCAGGCCGGCCGGTTCAACGCCGAGATCACCGACGGTACCTTCGCGCTCGCCGACCACCTGCGCTTCCTCGAGGACAACGCCGACTCGATCGCCGCGTTCAACGCCCGCCAGACCCGCGCGTTCGATACCGAGAAGGAGGCGTGGCGTGCGGCGGGCGAGTTCGACCGCGTCGAGGTCGCGCTTCCGGAACCGGAGGAGGTGGGCACCCTCGAACTGCCACCCGGCGCAGTCGCGGTCGAGGCGCCGATGGTCGGCACGGTGTGGCGCGTCGAGGTCGAACCCGGACACGTCGTCGAGCCCGGCCAGGACGCCGTGGTGCTCGAAGCGATGAAGCTCGAGATGCCCGTACCCTTCCCGAGTGGGGGCACGGTGCTCGAGGTGCTTGTCGAGCCGGGTGCGAAGGTGCAACCCGGTACTCCGCTCGTGGTGATTGGAGCCGCTTGAACATGAACGCAGTCAGCAACGCCGCTGTGCTGGAAGGGGCCTCGTCGCCCACCGACCGGGTGGAGCGGGCCTTCCGCCGGATCGCCGAGGTGGACCGGCCCGAGGTGTGGATCACGCTGCGCGCCGAGTCCGACGTGCTCGCCGACGCCCGAGCCGTCGAGGAACGTCTGGCGGCGGGGGAGACCCTGCCGCTCGCCGGGCTGCTGGTGGCGGTCAAGGACAATGTCGACGTCGCCGGCCTGCCCACCACCGCCGCGTGTCCCGAATTCGAATACCGCGCAACGGAAACCGCGAGCGGAGTGGCGCGCCTCGTCGAACAGGGTGCGGTGGTCCTCGGCAAGACCAACCTGGACCAGTTCGCCACCGGCCTGGTCGGCACCCGCAGTCCCTATGGGGCGGTGCGGAACGCGTGGGATGCCGAACGGGTCTCGGGCGGTTCGAGTTCCGGGTCTGCGGTTGCGGTTGCGCTCGGCATCGCCGACATCGGCATCGGAACCGACACCGCCGGATCGGGCCGGGTGCCGGCCGCGCTGCACGGCATCGTCGGGCTGAAGCTGACCCTCGGCCTCGTGCCTACACACGGGGTGGTGCCCGCCTGCGTCGACTACGACTGCCTGACCGTCTTCGCCACGGACCTCGACGCGGCCGTCGCGGCGGCCCGGGTGATGGTCGGCCCGGATCCTCGGGATCCGCGCAGCCGGGTGTGGCCGCCGGATGTGCGCCTGGCCGCCCCAACCGCGCCCGTCGTCGCGGTGCCGCGCATCGAGGACCTCGCCGACCTGTCCCCGGAGTACCTCGCCGCCTTCGGTGAGACGGTTGCCGCGCTCGAGGCCACCGGCATCCGGACGCGTACGGTCGACATCTCCGGTCTCCTCGACGCGGCCCGCCTGCTGTACGACGGCGCCGTCGTCGCCGAGCGCTACGCGGCGGTCGGGGCGTTCCTCGAAACCGCGCCCGCCGGAGCGGATCCCACGGTCGCGGCAATCGTGGCGGGAGCGAAGGCGCCGGCCGCCCATGAACTGGTCGGCGACCTGGACACGCTCCACCGGGCGAAGGTCGCTGCCGCCGCGACGCTGGCCGGCTGCGATGCGCTGTTGCTGCCGACCACGACCGAGCACCCGACGATCGCCGCGGTGCAGGCCGATCCAATCGCGATCAACCGCCGGATGGGGGCCTACACGAACTTCTGCAACCTGCTCGACATGGCCGCGGTCGCGGTGCCGGGAACGGCGACCGCGCAGGGCGACCCGTTCGGGGTGATGTTCGTGGTGCCCGCGTTCGAGGACCAGGTCGCCGTCGATCTCGCGGCCCGATCGGGTGGAGTCGACGCTCCCGCTCTCGTCGAGGACGGTGTGGACCTGGCGGTGTTCGGAGCGCATCTGCGGGGCCAGCCGCTGCACTTCCAGCTCGAGGAGATCGGCGCCCGTTTCGCCGGGACCGTGAGCACCACCGACGCCTACCGGCTCTACGCGCTGGACACCGTCCCGCCCAAGCCCGGCCTCGTCCGGCGGGGTGAGGGACTCGGGTCGCCGGTGGTCGGGGAGGTCTTCCGGGTCTCGCGCGCCGGGCTCGGCGGCTTCCTCGCGGCGCTGCCCGCGCCGATGGCACTGACCAGTGTCGAGTTGTCCGACGGCCGCAGTGTCGTCGGGTTCGGCTGCACCCACGACGCCGTCGACGGCGCCACCGACATCACCGATCACGGCGGCTGGGTGGCTTACCTCGGATAGGCGGCTGCGCCGCTCGTGCGCGGTTTGCGAGTCCCGAGACTCGGAAGAGCGGCGTCTCGGGAAAGAGGCGGTTCAGAG
>NZ_JBSFRT010000051.1:0-39524 GCF_053589375.1 Rhodococcus sp. NPDC003348 | reverse complement strand
TGCGCGGTGACCGGCAGAACCGCATCCATCGGGTCGCCGCCGATTGTGTGCCAGGTGCCGACCTTGTTCGCGCCCTTGACTCGTCGGGCGGCGTCCGCGCCGGAGATACGCAGGGTTTGGGTGAGGAACTCGCTCACGGATCGGCAGTGCAGGTTTCCAGGGATCGACCGCTCCACCGTCTCGACGATCAGCCGGTGTCCGACCGCGGATGCCTTCCTCAGCGTCACTTCAATCCGCTGCAACGCGTCGATGACCTCGTCGTCGGTGAGCCCGGTCAGCGGGTCGGCGAGCAGGTCGTCGACGGCGGCGGCGAGCACTGTCAGGTGTTCGTCCATCTGCTCGTCACCCCCCGGCGTCATCGAACTGATGTTCGAATTCTAGCGAAGAATGGGCTCGATGTCAGTACTTTCGCGCGGTCAGCCGACCTCAATCCGCTCGGGAGGCACATTCCTCTCCCACGATCGCGACGGACCACCCGTGAATGACCAGGGCGCCGTCGTCCGGTTGAATCAGACAACGGCGCCCTGTGACGGGACCCGACGAGAACTAACCCCGCGCCTCCGCGGCCCGCAGATCCTTGCGCAGGATCTTGCCCGCCGTGGACTTCGGAACGGTGTCGATGAACTGCACCCGGCGCACCTTCTTGTGCGGCGAGACCCGCCCGGCGACAAAGGAGATGACCTCTCCCTCGGTCAGCTCCGCGCCGGGCTGCAGGACGACGAACGCCTTCGGCACCTCCTCACCCTCGTCGTCGAGGACGCCGATGACCGCGGCGTCGGCGATCTTCGGGTGCGTGAGCAGCAGGGCCTCGAGCTCCGCCGGCGGCACCTGGTAGCCCTTGTACTTGATGAGTTCCTTGAGCCGGTCGACGATGTAGACGTTGCGGTCCGCATCGACGACGGCGATGTCGCCGGTGTGCAGGTAGCCGTCCGCGTCCAGGGTCTCGGCGGTCGCGGCGTCGTTGTTCAGGTAGCCGAGCATGACGTTCGGGCCCTTGACCCACAACTCGCCGGGCTCGCTGCGACCCTCCGCCGGCACCGCGATCTCCTCGCCGGTACCGGGGTCGACGATCTTGTTCTCGGAGTTCGCGACCGGCTTGCCGACGGAACTGAGCGGCACACCCTCCTCGTCGTACGCGAGGTTGTGGCTGACCGGGCTCAGCTCGCTCATGCCGTAGCCCTGCAGCACCCGCAGGCCGAGGCGGGTCGCGACGGCCTTGCCGAGTTCCTCGTCGAGCGAGGCCGCCCCGGACAGGATGGTGTGCACGCTGGACAGGTCGTACTCGTCGACCATCGGATGCTTGGCCAGGGCCAGCGCGACCGGCGGTGCGACGAAGACGTAGGTGCACTTCTTTTCCGACACCAGCGTCAGGAACGCGGGGAGGTCGAACTTCGCCATCGTGACCAGGCTGGCGCGCTGGTACAGCGAGGCGTTGAGAAGCACGGTCAGGCCGTAGATGTGGAAGAACGGCAGCAGAGCGAGGACGCGGTCGTCGGCGTGGACCCCGAGTCGGGGCCGGATCTGGCAGACGTTCGCGACCAGATTCCGGTGAGAGAGCTTGACGCCCTTGGGGTTACCGGTGGTGCCGGACGAGTACGGCAGCACCGCGACCTGGGTGGCCGGATCGAAGTCGACGGCGGGGGCGGTGGCGTTCTCGGCGATCAGGTCCGCCAGCGACAGGTGCCCTTCGGCGCCGTCGAGCACGAAGACGCGCTCGGCGGGGATGCCTACCTGCTCGGCGGCGGAGACCGCCTGGGCCAGCATCGGCGAGACGGTGAACAGCGCGGTCGCGCCGGAGTCCTTGAGCTGCTTGGCGATGTCGGCGGCGGTGTAGAGCGCGTTGATCGTGGTCGCCGTGCCGCCGCCGCGCAGGATGCCGTGGAAGGCGATCGCGAACTCGGGCGAGTTCGGCGAGTGCAGCCCGACGACGTCCCCGACCTGCAACCCACGTGCCGCGAGCGCCCCGGCCACGGCATTGATCTTCGCGATCAGCGTGCGGTAGTCGGTCTCCGCACCGGTTCGGCCGTCGATCAGGGCGACCCGGTCCAGGTCCGCCTCCGCGATCGAGCCGAACAGGAAGTCGTAAAGACCGAGGTTCGGGATCTCGACATCGGCGTAGGGGCTCTTGAAGCTCACGGGACCACTCCTCGTCCGGGTACAGAACTAAGCGCGCGCTCAGTGTCCCGAATCTACTTCAACACGTCCTCACGGTCGATGCCGGGGTTGCTCGTCCGCGCCGGTCGCACGGCGGCTCACGAGCGATCGGGCACACCCTGGCAGCCGCCACCGCCCTCCCGGGGCGACACGACCGCGTGCGCCCGTGGGTACAGCCGACCCGTCTACGGCCGGGGCCGGTCCGCTGCCGACCCGTCGGTCCGGTGCGAACCCGGATCAGCGGTCCCTCTGCTCGACGACCCACGCCGCTATCTGTGCGCGAGACGAGAAACCCAGCTTGGTCATGACGTGCTCGACGTGACCGTCCACGGTCCGAGGCGAGATCACCAGTCGAGCAGCGATCGCCTTGTTCGTCAGGCCCTCTGCCACGAGCTCGGACACTTCACGCTCGCGCCTGGTCAGGACCCTCGCCGATTCGGCGCTCGTCGCGGCGGGTCGGGTCCGCTCGCCCAAAGCGAGTTCGATCGCGGAGCGGAAGCTCAACGCTGCGCCCTGGTCGTGCATTTCCTCGAACACCTTCTGGCCCAGTGCGGACCGCGCACGGTTCTCGCAGTCGTCGTGATGTGCACGCATGTTCGGGACCACCACGACCGAGCCCCCTGCGTGTCCCTGCGCCTGCGCCGCGCCCAGCAGCGTGGCGGTGCGCCCTGTGTCACCGTCCGCCAAGGAAACCCAGGCGAGGACTTCCAGGCACACCGACACCAGGTGGAAGTCCCTCCGCGACCGGGCCATCTGCAGCGCCTGTCGCGCTGCGTCGCGCGTCCGGTCGACGTCTCCGATGCGCCACGCCGAGATCGCGATGCCGCACAGGGCGTATGACCTCCACACCGACTCGGATCGGGGTTCGGTGACGGCGAGAACCCTGCCGTAGCAATCCGCGGCCCCCTCGGCGTCGCCCTGAGACTCCCGCGCCCAGCCGATCGTCATCAGCGCCATCACCTGCGCCTGCAGATCTCCCCGCGCAGTGAGTGCCTCCACGGCCGCCGTCAAGAATTCGTCCGCACGAGACAACTCACCTGCGAACACCGAATGGTGCCCGTCGGCGAGATCCACGTAGGCGCGCGCGATCGGATCCGACACCAGGTCGCCGAGAGACCGGGCCTTCGCAATCAACACCTTCGCCGTCTCGCCATCGCCCTGAAGATCCGCCAGAAGTGCGCTGTTGCACAACGCTTTCACGCGCACGGCCGATGGCACCTCGCCATCGGGCTCGAGGACACGCCCCAGCCAGTAGCGCCCTTCGCCGAGCCGGCCGGTCGAGAACCAGAACGGGTGAAGCGCAACTGCGAACTCCAGCGCGAACTCGGCGGGGACGTCGCCGGAATCCGCACCCAGTGCGCACTCCAGCGCCTCCCGAAGATTGGCTTCTTCGCGGCCGAGTCGGCCAACCCAGTCGAGCTGTTCGGGACCGATCCACCCTTCTGCCGAGTCCATTGCCAGCTGCCGGTACCAGTTCCGGTGGAGACGCGCGAGCGCCACATGTCCGACATCCAGATCGGCCTTCGCCCAGCCGTATTCACGAAGTGACTCCAGCATCCGGTAGCGCACGCCGCCGCCCCAGTCCTCGCGCGTCAGGATGGACTTGTCGATCAGTGCGGTCAGCAGGTCGAGTACATCGGAGTTCTCCTCCGCACCGAATCTCCCGATCTGTTCGGCGGCGTCGAGTTCGAAACTGCCCGCGAACACGGACAGGCGCACCCATGCCTCTCTCTCCTCGGTGGTGCACAGGTCGTAGCTCCAGTCGATGGATCCGCGCAGGGTCTGCTGCCGGGTCGGCACGGCCCGGCTTCCGTGACCGAGCAAGCTGAAACGATCGGTCAGTCGATGCAAGATCTGGTCGAGCGACATCACTCGCAGCCGCGCCGCGGCAAGCTCGATCGCCAATGGGACGCCCTCCAGGCGCCGGCAGATCTCGGCCACGGTCGACGCAGAGCTCTGATCGAACTCGAAGCCGGGTAGAGCGGCGAGAGCCCGGTCGACGAAGAGATCGACCGCGTCACCCGATGCGACGATGCCACCGTGCTCGTCCGACCCAGGGAAGCTCAACGGGGGCACGCGCATCAACGCTTCTCCCCCGATCCCGAGCGCTTCCCGACTGGTGGCGAGCACTCTCGTCTTCGGGCTCGCACGAAGCAGCTCCTGCAGGAGACCCGCCACGGCATCCGTGAGGTGCTCGCAGTTGTCGAGGACCAAGAGCAACTCGCGCACCGCCACGAACTCGGCCAGCACCTCGGTCGGTGGCCGCGCGGTCTGGGACCTGACCCCGAGCACGTTTCCGACCACGTCGGGCAAGAGCGTGCCGTCCTGCAGCTGGTCCAGCTCGACCAGGAACACCCCGTCGGCGAAATCGCGTCGGCTCTTCTGGGCGACGCGCAGTGCCAGCCGGGTCTTGCCGACACCGCCCGGACCGGTCAACGTCACCAGCCGCGAGCGCGCCAACAGCCGCCGCGCCTCGGCCACCTCTGCTCGTCGCCCGACGAACCTGGACACCTCGGCGGGAAGGTTCGCGTTGCGGACCGACGACTTCTCGCCGGAGCGGGGTCCCGCGCCGGATGTGCGGCCGGCACCCGACACGGACAGTTCGGGATCGTCGCCCGAAGGTGCCTGTTCCGTGCTCGGCATGGCCAGGTCGTCGACGCGCAGGCCCCTCCCTTCCTGCAATCGCTGAAGTTGCTCACCGAGTTCGATCGCGGACGGGCGCTCATCCGGATTCCGCGCCATGGCACGTTCGACGATCTCGGCGACGTCACCCGCCACACCCAGCTCGTGTAGGTCGGGAACCGGCGCGGTGGCGATCCTGATGAACTGGGCAATCACGTCCTCGCCCTCGCGCCGCTCGAACACGGCATGGCCGGTGAAGGCGGCGAACAGTGTCGCACCGAGGCTGTACACATCCGATGCGGGTGTCGACGGTTGCCCACCGAGTACCTCCGGCGCGGTGAAGGCCGGGGACCCGGTGACACTTCCGGTCACGGTGGTGAATCCACCGGTGAGATGAGCGATGCCGAAATCCGACAGCGCCGGCTCGCCGTAGTCGGTGACGAGGATGTTCCCGGGCTTGACATCACGATGGATGATGCCGACGCGGTGTGCGGTCGCCAGCGCACCTGCGATCCTCACACCGAGCCGCAACACGTCCTCGACGGACAACGGGCCTTGCCGCCGGATTCGGTCCTCCAGGGAGCCCTGCGGGTGATACCTCATGACGAGATACGGCCGCCCGCCCGCGATGACCCCGACGTGCAGGACGGCCACGATGTTCGGATGTCCGGTCAGCTGCCCCATCGCCCGCTGTTCGCGGAGGAACCGCTCCGTGTTGTCCTCGTCCAGGTCGCCTGCGAGGACCTTCACCGCAACCAGGCGATCGAGGGACGGCTGGCGGCAGCGGTACACCACGCCGAATCCGCCTCGCCCGATGACCTGGGCATCCTCGAATCCCGCGTCGCTCAGCTCCGCCACAACGCTGGATGCCTCGTCGCGCCGGGTTCGCAACGGATCCGTCATCACACAACACACTCCGGCTGCCGCACCGGGATCGGCGACAATCGGGCGTCACCTCCGGATTCAGGATATGCCGGAGCGGGTGGCACCGACCCTGGCCAGCGGTTCGGCCGGCGTCACCCCGTCACGCGAGCGGCATCACCGGCATCGGCCGGGAGCACGGTGCCACTGGTTCTGCCGCGAAACCGTGACATGAATTCCCGGTCGAGGTTCGGCCGAGTTCCTAGACTCGAAAACATGACAGCTTCGCGCGCGTCAGACGAGGTCGTGGACTGGTCCAAGATCGAGGAGCGGGCGCCGTCGGTTGCCCAGTTGTTCGTCGATCGGGTGGCAGCGACACCGACATCCGAAGCATTCCGATATCCCGCGGGCGACGACTGGTCCAGCGTGACGTGGTCCGAGGTCGGCACACGCGTCCGGACCCTCGCCGCGGGGCTGATCGCGCTCGGCGTCGAACCCGAGCAGCGGGTGGCACTCGCCTCCGCGACCCGGTACGAATGGGTGCTCGCGGACCTCGCGGTGATGTGCGCAGGAGCCGCCACCACCACGGTGTATCCCACGACGACGGCGTCGGATGTCGCGTTCATCGTCTCCAACTCGGGCAGCCGTGTCGTCGTCGCCGAGAACGAGGCGCAGCTCGCGAAACTCCGCGAGCACCGCGCAGAACTGCCCGACGTGCACCGAGTGGTACTCATCGACGGCACCGCGCCCGACGACGACTGGGTCATCGGATTCGACCAGCTCGAACGGATCGGGGAGGTCCTGCTCGACGAGCGTCCCACTGCCGTCGACGAGCGAATCGCCGGTATCTCCCCGGACAGTCTCGCCACCCTGATCTACACCTCCGGCACCACCGGCCGGCCCAAAGGGGTGCGCCTACCGCATTCCGCGTGGACGTACGAGGCCGCCTCGATCGACGCTGTCGGCATCCTCGACGCCGACGACCTGCAGTACCTGTGGCTCCCCCTCTCGCACGTGTTCGGCAAGGTGTTACTGACGCTGCCGCTGCAGATCGGTTTCGCGACCGCCGTCGACGGCCGGGTCGACCGGATCGTCGA
The DNA here is from genome assembly GCF_053589375.1 of Rhodococcus sp. NPDC003348. Classification (NCBI taxonomy): domain Bacteria; kingdom Bacillati; phylum Actinomycetota; class Actinomycetes; order Mycobacteriales; family Nocardiaceae; genus Rhodococcus; species Rhodococcus sp. NPDC003348. The sequence goes on along the minus strand of NZ_JBSFRT010000051.1, from coordinate 32,790 downwards.
CAACCTCGCGATCGTGAAGCCGACGTTCATGGGTGCCGCGCCGCGCATCTTCGAGAAGGCATACGCCCGCATCGTCGGGACGGTGGAGGCCGAGGGCGGCGTGAAGAAGAGGATCTTCGACTGGGCGATCGGCGTCGGACTCGACGTGTCGAAGGCACGCCAGGCAGGAAAGCCGCTGTCGCGCATGCAGAAAGCCCAGAATGCAATCGCCGACCGACTGGTGTTCAGGACCATCCGTGACCGGTTCGGTGGTCGTCTGAAGTTCTTCATCTCCGGTTCCGCTCCGCTGGATCGCGATGTGGCGCAATGGTTCGACGCGGTCGGCATCATCGTCCTCGAGGGCTACGGCCTGTCCGAGACCAGCGCCGCGTCGCTGGTGAACCGGCCGTCCGCGTACCGGTTCGGGACCGTCGGGTGGCCCATCCCGGGCACCGATGTGAGGATCGCCGACGACGGCGAGATCCTCCTCAAGAGCCCCGGTGTGATGAGCGGGTACCACCACAACCCGGACGCGACCGCCGAGGCGCTCGAGGCCGACGGCTGGTTCCACACCGGCGACATCGGCACGATCGATGCCGACGGCTACCTGCGGATCACCGACCGCAAGAAGGACATGTTCAAGACGTCCAACGGCAAGTACGTCGCACCGTCCGCGATCGCCGCGACGTTCAAGGGCATCTGCCCCTACGTCGGCGAGATCATCGTGCACGGCGAGGGAAAGTCGTACTGTGTGGCCCTCATCAGCCTCGACGGCGAGGCCGTCGCCGAATGGGCGGTCCAGAACGGGATGGGCGACACACCGCTGCGCGAGATCGCCGCCTCCGGAACGACCATCGCGATGATGAGCGGCTACGTCGACCAACTCAACGCCGGACTCAACCGCTGGGAGCAGATCAAACGGTTCACGATCCTCGAGCGCGAACTCACCGTCGAGAACGGCGAGATCACCCCCAGCATGAAGCTCAAGCGCAAGAAGGTGGTCGACAACTTCTCCGATCGGATCACCGCACTGTACGGCTGAGCAGTTCCACCGCGGTCGCCTCGGCCGCGCGGCGATCCGTCTCACCGCCGGGGGCCGCCGCGCGACGGACGATCAGCGGAGGCCGGGCTGTCCGCCGTCCTCCTCGACGAGGTGCCGGAACGGTTCGAGATTCTTCAGTGACTCACCCCGCGAGACGCGCCAATCCCATTCCCGGCGAATGGAACTCGCGAAGCCGAGTTCGAGCAGGATGTTGAAGTCGCCGTCGGCGGCCTCCAGGACCTGACCGAGCACCCGGTCGAGTTCGTCCCCGGTGACGGCGTGCGAGCTGATCCGCCCGACGAGATAGATGTCCCCGATCTTGTCGATCGTGTAGTGCACCCCGTACAGCCGGCGGTTGCGGCGCAGCAGGTACTTGTAGACGCCCTCGAAGTTCTCGTCGGGTTTGCGGCACACGAACGCCTCGACCCGCACCCCGTGGTTGCCGACGGTGAGCAGGCAACTGGTCTTGAGCTTGTGCTCACCGGGCAGTTCGACGACGAACTGGTGCGGGGCGGGCCGCGTGTATTCGAGTTCACGTTCCGTCAACGCGGCCTCGATCAGTGTGGCCGTCTCGGTCACGGCGGTCATGCCCGAACCCCTCCCAGTCGTCGCAGTTTCCACATGCCGCGGCCGCGCCGCGGGGCCAGGTCGGGGTTGCGCCGGTATCCGGCGACCGCCCGGTGGTAGCTGTCGAGCAGTCCGTCCGCGGTGTGCTCCCAGGAGAAGTTCGCCGCGTGGACGGGCGCGTTCCTGGTCATCTTCGCCCGCAGGTCCGCATCGACCAGGACGGTCCGCAGCGCGTTCGCCCAGTCGTCGGTGTCGTGCCCGGAGACCAGCAGCCCGCTGTGGCCGTCCCGCACCGCGACGCCGAGGCCGCCGACGTCGGCCGCGACGACCGGGGTGCCGCTGGCCTGCGCCTCGAGCGCGACCAGACCGAACGACTCGGAGTAGCTGGGGACCGCGACGATGTCGGAGGCCCGGTACACCTGGACCAGACGGTCCGGGGGCTGCGGCGGCAGGAACGTCACCCGCGCTGTGATGCCCAGATCCGCGGCCAGTTCGATCAGCGAGTCCGGGCGGTCGAGGCCGGTGCCGGACGGCCCGCCCACCACCAGCACGCGCAGCGGCAGCCCGGGTTCGCGCTCGTGCAGCGCGGCGGCGGCCCGCAGCAGCACGTCGGGCGCCTTCAGCGGTTGGATACGGCCGACGAACGTGACGATCAGCTCGTCGGCGTCGAGACCGAGTTCGGTGCGGGCGGCGGCGCCGTCCCCCGGCCGGTACCGCGTCAGGTCCGCGCCCGGAGCGACGACGTCGATACGACCGGGATCGGCGCCGTAGATGTCGACCAGCTGCGCGGACTCGTCGCCGGTGTTGGTGATCAGACGGTCCGCCTCGGCGACCACCTGTTGTTCGCCGATCTGGCGGGCGGCGGGTTCCGGGGTGTCCCCGTCGGCGAGAGCGGCGTTCTTGACCGCGGCGAGGGTGTGCGCGGTGTGCACCAGCGGGACACCCCATCGGTCCCGGGCCAGCCAGCCCACCTGCCCGGACAGCCAGTAGTGCGAGTGGATCAGGTCGTAGTACCCGGGCTCGTGGTGCGCCTCCTCGCGCAGCACCCCCGCGGTGAAGGCGCACAGCTGGGTCGGCAGGTCGTGCTTGTCGAGTCCCTCGAACGGGCCCGCGACCACGTTGCGCACCAACACCCCGGGCGCCGCCTCGACCACCGGCGCGTCCGCGGAGGCGGTGGCGCGCGTGAAGATCTCGACCTCGATGCCGCGCCGGGCGAGTTGCAGCGCACTCTGCAGCACGTAGACGTTCATCCCGCCCGCGTCACCGGTCCCCGGCTGAGCCAAGGGCGAGGTGTGAACCGACAGGACGGCCACCCGTCGAAGTCGGTGATTCTGCGCAGGCGTCACGACTCCATCTTGCCTTGCCCGCGCCGGCGCCCTCCAAACAGGCGCATCAGGCCAGCCCGTCGACGAAGTCGCGCACCTCGGTGACGAACCTCGCGGGATCCTCCACGAACGGGCCGTGGTCGCAGCCCTCCCAGTAGGAGGCCGTGGCCTTCGGGATCAGTTCGGCGGCGTGCCTGCCCGCGGAGACGTCCACGACGGAGTCGGCGGTGCCGTGCAGGATGAACGCGGGGACGTCGAGCGCGGCGAGCAGGTCGTCGTGCCCGATCTCCCGTCCGAACAGCGCCGCCCGTACCCGCGGCGGAGTGGAGAGGCTGGTGCCGAACAGTGCCTGCGACGCGGCGCCGACCCCCTCAGCCGCCCCGGTGAGGGCGGTACCGAAGCTGCCGAGCGCCCGGATCGCCTCGCGCGGGTCCTCGGACAGCGCCGCCGGCATCGCCTCGCGCATCGCGGTGCCGACCCGGCCGCCCTTCTGCCCCCGGCCGATGCTGGTGATCGCGCCGACCAGGACGATGCCGGCGACCGCGTCGGTGCCGTGCTGCGCGAGGTAGTCGGCGATCACCAGGCCGCCGTAGGACCAGCCGAGCAGAACCGCATCGCTCTCGATCCCCTCGGCGGCGAGGACGGCCGCGACGTCCCCGGCCCAGTTCTTCGGATCGTCGTAGCCCGCGTCGGGCACTCCGGAGTAGCCGTGTCCGCGCAGGTCGACGGCGATGACCCGGTACCGCCGCGCCAGCGCGTCCAGCACCTGCGGTCCCCAGCAGTTCATCGACTGCGCCCACCCGTGCAGCAGGACCAGGGGGCGCGCCCCGTCCGGTCCGGTGACGCGATAGGCGAGGGAGGTGCCGTCGATGCCGTGTGCTTCGCGAAGTGCCATGAGCCACATTGTGCGCGAACCCGGACCGCCGTCGGCGCCGGGTCCGCGCACCGGTCGATCAGACCCGGTCGAGGGTCTTCGGCGCGGACCGATCGAGCGCCTTCGGCGCGGACCGGTCGAGCGCCTTCGGCGCTGCGGGCAGCGGATCGACCTCCGCGCCGACCGGCTCCCGGGCGGGGTCGTCGCCCTCGGCGAACGCCTCCTCGTCGAACGGGCTCCGGCCGTCCAGCACCTCGCGCACCTGCTTGCCGTCGACCGTCTTGGTCCAGGTGCCGATGAGCAGTGTCGCGACGGCGTTGCCGGAGAAGTTCGTCACTGCCCGCGCCTCGGACATGAACCGGTCGATGCCGACGATCAGTCCGACCCCGTCGACGAGGTCGGGGCGGTGGCTCTGCAAGCCGCCCGCGAGGGTGGCCAGGCCGGCGCCGCTGACCCCGGCCGCACCCTTCGACGCGACGATCATGAACACCAGCAGCGAGAGCTGTTCGGTCAGCGCGAGCGGCTGGTCCAGCGCGTCGGCGATGAAGATCGCGGCCATCGTCAGGTAGATCGCGGTGCCGTCGAGGTTGAAGGAGTAGCCGGTCGGCACGACGACACCGACGGTGGTGCGCTGCACACCGAGGTGTTCCATCTTCGCGATCAGACGCGGCAGGGCGGACTCGGACGAGGAGGTCGCGAAGATCAGCAGGTACTCGCGGGCCAGGTAGCGCACCAGCTTGAAGATCGACACCCCGGCCACCGCACGCAGCAGGGTGCCGAGCACGCCGAACACGAACACCAGGCAGGTCAGGTAGAAGCCGAGCATCAGCGCGCCGAGCTGCACGACGGCGCCGAGCCCGGTCTGCCCGACGACGTTGGCGATCGCCCCGAACGCACCGATCGGCGCCAGCCACAGGATCATCGACAGGACCTTGAACACCAGCTTCTGCACGTGCCCGATGCCGCGCAGGATCGGTTCGCCCGCCTTGCCCATGCCCTGCAGGCCGAAGCCGACCAGCAGCGCCACGAACAGCGCCTGCAGCACGCTGCCGTCGGTCAACGCGGACAACAGCGATGTCGGGATGATCGACGCGACGAACTCGGCGGTGCCGCCCGCCTCGTGCGCCTTGTCGGCGAGCGCGGCGCCGCTGCTCGCCATGTCCGGGGTGACGGAGAGCCCGGAACCGGGTTCGAGGACGTTGCCGACGACCAGGCCGATGCCGAGGGCGACCGTGGACATGCCCAGGAAGTAGACGAGAGCGAGGCCGCCGATCCGGCCGACGCTTGCAGCGGCCCGGACCGAGCCGATGCCGAGCACGATGGTGCAGAAGATGACGGGCCCGATCATCATCTTGATCAGGGACACGAACGTGGTGCCGAGGATGCCGAGGGACTTGCCCACCTCCGGCGCCAGCCACCCGACGAGGACACCGGCGACGACGGCGATCACGACGCCGAGGTACAGCCAGTGGGTGCGGTCCCGACGTTTCGACGGCGCGCCGATGGAGCTGCTCATGGTGATTGCCTCACTGTGATGCGGAAGGTCGGTGGGCTCCCACGGGCCGCGCGCCGCACGGGCGTCGCGTCGTGTGTCCGGGGTCACCTCACCTCTTCGAACATCGTGGTACCCGGTCACCGCACACTGAAGGTTGCGTGAATTGTGTTCATCGGTGAACCCGCTCACCCGAGAAGACGGGGCCGGCGGTCGGCGCTGTGGCTGAGACAATCGACCGGTGAGGCGACGTCGCGAACCGATGAGCGTGGCCCGGCAGCTGCTGCTCGTGCAGACGGTGGCGTTGGCGGTGGTCGTGCTGGTGGCGGGCGTGCTGTTCGCGGTCGACGAGCGGCGCGACGCGGACTCCGCGACCCGCCGGTCGGTGACCGATGTCGCCGCGACCACCGCCCTCGACCCGGGCGTCGCGGCCGGCATCGTCGGGCCGGACCCGACCGCGGCGCTGCAACCACGGGCCGAGGCCATCCGCACCGCGACCGGTGTCGATTTCGTTGTGATCATGGGCCTCGACGAGATCCGGCTCACCCACCCACTCCCCGAGCAGATCGGCAGGCCCTACACCGGCCACACCGCGCCGGCCCGGGCCGGACACACGTTCAGCGAGACCTATACCGGCAGCCTCGGCCCGTCGATCCGGGCGGTCGCGCCCGTGTACGACCCGGCCGGTGCGCTCGTCGGGTTCGTCTCGGTCGGGGTCACCCGGCAGAAGATCTGGGAGCAGTTCCGGACCGGCCTGCCGGGACTGCTCGGCATCGTCGCGCTCGGACTCCTGGTCTCCACGGCCGGTGTGTACCTGATCGCCAGGCGGCTGCGCAGGCAGACGCTCGGGCTGGCGCCGGACCAGCTGCGGCGGATGTACGAGCACCACGACGCGGTGCTGCACGCGATCGGCGAGGGGCTGCTGGTGTTCGGCACCGACGGTTCCGGTCCGCCCCGCGTGGACGTGGTCAACGACGAGGCCCGCCGGCTGCTCGGGCTCCCCGCCCACGGCCCGGTGCCCTTCGAGACCCTTCCCGAGACGCTGCGCACCCTCGCCACCGACGAGGGCGACGGCGACACCCGGGACGAGGTGCACGTCACCGCCGACCGGGTCCTGGTCGTCGGCCGAGACCCGCTGTACTGGGAGGGGCGGCGCATCGGCACGGTGGTGACGCTGCGTGATCGCACCGAACTGCGTTCCGCGCTTGGCGAACTGGACTCGGTGCGCGGTCTCGCCGAATCGCTGCGCGCCCAGGCGCACGAGTCCGCGAACCGGCTGCACACCATCGTCACGATGGTCGAACTCGGCCGCCATGACGAGGCGGTCGCGTTCGCGACCGAGGAACTGCGAGTGTCACAGGGCCTGGTCGACCGGCTCACCGCCGCCGTCACCGACCCGGCGCTGTCAGCATTGCTGATCGGCAAGGTCGCGTCGGCCGCCGAACGCGGGGTCGAGCTGACCGTCACCGACGACACCGCCCTCGGTGCGACGCCGCTGCGGTCCCGGGACCTGGTCACGCTCGTCGGCAACCTCGTCGACAACGCCATCGATGCGAGCCGCGGCGGTGACACCCATACCGCTCGCGGCGGTGACGAACCGTGGGTGGAGGTGACGGTGCGTCAGGACGACTCGACCATGTTCGTCGAGGTCGCCGACAGCGGACCCGGGATGGTGCCGGAGACGTTGGCGCGGGCGATGACTCGCGGCTGGTCGACCAAGGCCGAACATCACGGACTGGGGCTGGCGCTGGTCGCGCAGGTCGTCGCCCGGTACGGCGGCACCCTGCGCACCGAGCCGTCGCTGGGTTCGCTGATCATCGCGGAGATCCCGCTCGAACGTCCCGGCGGCGCCACATGATCCGGGTCCTGATCGTCGAGGACGAGCCGCTGATCGCGCAGGCACACCGCGAATACCTCGACCGGCTACCCGAATTCACCGTCCAGGACGTCGTGCACACCGGCAATGCGGCGGTCCGGGTGGCGCAGGAGGCAGTGCGCGGCGGCGAGCCGATCGACCTGGTGCTGCTCGACATCGGCCTGCCCGACACGAGCGGCCTCGATGTCGCCGCTGCACTGGGCACCCTCCGGCCGAGCCCCGACATCATCGCCGTCACCTCGGCCCGCGAACTCGAAGTGGTGCGGACAGCGGTCGCGCGTGGCGTCGTGCTGTACCTGCTCAAGCCGTTCACCTTCGCGGGGCTGCGCGACAAGCTCGACCGGTACATCGCCTACCGCGCCGCGATCGCCGACGAGCGCGGCCCGCTGACCGCCGCCGGCCAGCACGACATCGACCGGGCGATGGCCGCCCTGCGCGGCGCCGCACCCGCGTCGGCGAGCCCGAAAGGCATTGCGCCACGGACCCTGGACGCGGTCGCCCGCTGCCTGCGCGAGGGCGACGGCCCGATGACCGCCGCGGAGGTCGGCTCGGCAATCGGGGTGTCGCGGGTGACGGCCTGGCGCTACCTGGAACGGCTCGCCGACGACGGAGTCCTCGAACGGCAGACCGAGTACGGCCGCGCCGGCCGGCCGCAGGTGCGGTACACACTCCGCGACCGGGCGTGATCTGCTGCCCCGGTGAACCGGCTCGCAGCCGCGGGTCGGCCGCGCGTCGGCGCCCGTGTCCGACACGCAACGCGGCTAGCATCCGGACATGGACCTGGATGAGCTGATCGCCTCGATGCCGTTCGCCGTGCACACGGGTGTCGCGCTGACCGCGGCCGCACCCGACGAAACCGTCGGCACCCTCGACTGGGACTCCCACCGCACCACCGCCGGCGCCGGAATGCACGGCGGCGCGGTGATGACGCTCGCCGACAGTGTCGGCGCGGTGTGCGCGTTCCTCAACCTGCCTCCCGGCGCCGCGACGTCGACGACAAGTTCGAACACCGTCTTCACCCGCGGGGTCCGCAAGGGCACCGTCACCGCGACCGCCCGCCCCCTGCACGTCGGCCGGTCCACCATCGCGATCACCATCGAGGTGCGGGACGACGAGGCTCGCCTGGTCGCGCAGGTGACGCAGTCGCAGGCCGTGCTCGTCTCCTGAATCACCGCTACCGTGTCCGCATGACACGGTTGCACGGCGACCATGTGTTTCGGCCGCACAGCGCGTACCGAGGGAGCGGCGCCGATCTGCCGTTCGGCGATCCGTTGCGCGCGCACGACGTCGCGATGGAGGGCTACTTCTGGCGGTTCACCGTCCCCGGCTCCGGGGAGGTCGTGATCGCATTGTGCGGGGTGAACCGCTCCCCCACCGGCCACTGGGCGACGCTCGGCCTCGCCGGGCACCCGAGCGGATTCCTGCGCACCGCGGCCCACCCGGACGGGTTCGCGGACCCGCGCCGGCTCGGCGCGGCCGCCGGTGCCGCGTTCGCGGGCGACCCAGGCCGGCTGCGGGTCGACCTCGGCCCCGACGCCCGACTCGACGTCCGTGTCGTCGACCCGGTGCCGTGGCCTCGTCGGATGTTCGGCGGTTCCGGCCCCTTCCACGCCGTTCCCGCGCTGAACCAGTACTGGCACCCGTGGCTGCTCGGCGGCCGGGCCGAGGGGGTCGCGGTGCTCGGCGATCGACGTGTCGACCTCACCGGCGCCCAGGTGTATGCGGAGAAGAACTGGGGCCGAGGCGGTTTCCCGGACTCCTGGTGGTGGGGGCAGGCGCAGGGGTTCACCGAGCCGGACGCGTGTGTGGCGTTCGCGGGCGGCCAGGTGCACGTCGGCCCGCTCCGTACGGAGACGACGGCCGTCGTCGTCCGACTGCCCGGCGGCCGGGTGCTGCGCCTGTGCCATCCGCGGCACGTGCGCGCCACCGTCACCGACGACACGTGGACGATCCGCGGCCGCAGCCCGCGGTGGACCGTCTGCGTCGAGGGCTCAGGACCACTCGGTGACGCCCACGTTCTGCCCGTGCCGCTGCCCGCCGAGCGTCGCAACGTCCCCGGCGCGATCGAACACCTCGGCGCCCGCATGTCGGTGGCGGTGCGGCGCGACGGCCGCGAGATCTGGTCCGGCACGTCGTCGCTCGCGGCCCTCGAACACGGCGGCCTGGACCGCGCCCGCGCCGAGACGACCCGGCGCGGCGCGGCCCCTGACGCCGCCGACGCCCCGCCCCTACCCCGCTGACCCGCCGCGCCCTGGTTCCCCAATGTCACATCGGCTCACCTGAGGTTCCCCGATGTGACATTGGGGAACCCGCGCTCAGCCGACCGCGAACAGCACCGCCTCGGTCGTACGGCGGCGACGCTGCAGTTCCGGATCCGGCAGCGGCACCGCGTCCAGCAGTCCGCGCGTGTACTCCGCGTGTGGCCGATTGAAAACCGTGGCGGTGGGTCCGGTCTCGATGATCTCGCCGCGCCGCAGCACCGCCACCCGGTCGGCGACCTGGTGCACCACCGCGAGGTCGTGGCTGATGAACAGGCAGGCGAAGCGGTACTCGTCGCGCAGGTCCGCGAACAGGGCGAGGACCTCGGCCTGCACGGACACGTCCAGCGCGCTCGTCGGCTCGTCCGCGACCAGCAGTCGTGGCGCAAGGGACAGCGCGCGGGCCAGCGCGACCCGCTGCCGTTGACCGCCCGACAGTTCGGCAGGGCGACGCTCGGCGAACGCGCGGGGCAGCCGCACCGAGTCAAGCAGTTCCGCGACCCTGGCCCGCAGCAACGCCCCCGACGCGGACCTGTGCACGACCAGCGGTTCGGCGATCGAGTCCCCGATGCTCCGCCGCGGGTCGAGCGACGCGGCGGGATCCTGGTGCACGAGTGCGACGCCGCGGCGCAGCCCCCGCAGCTCCCGCCTCGACACCGTGGTGATGTCCGTGCCGTCGAACGTGACCGAACCGCCCGTCGCCTTGACGACCCCGAGCGCAGCGCGTCCGAGAGTGGTCTTGCCGGAACCGGATTCGCCGACCAGTCCGAGTACCTCCCCCGCCGCGACATCGAGGCTCACCCGGTGCAGTGCGTGGAACTCCCTGTTGCCCAACCTGGCCGGGTACACCACGTCGAGGTCACGGATCGACAGCACCGGCGCCTCGGGCGACTGCGCGGCCGGGGTGTGCTCGTCCGCGTCGTCCTCGGGCAGTCGGGGGACGGCCGCCAGCAGTTGCCTCGTGTACTTCTCCCGCGGGGCGGAGAAGAGGTCGTGGACGCCGCGGTCCTCGACGAGCTCGCCGCGACGCAGCACCGCGACGCGGTCGGCGATGTCCGCGACCACGCCCATGTTGTGGGTGATCAGCAGGATCGCGGTACCGCGCTCGTCGCGCAGGGCCCGCAGCAGGGTGAGGATCTCGGCCTGCACGGTGACGTCGAGCGCGGTCGTCGGCTCGTCGGCGATCAGCAGATCCGGGTTCCCGGACAGTGCGAGTGCGATCACCACCCGCTGCTTCTGCCCACCGGACAGCTGGTGCGGGTACCAGTCGACGCGGGTGTCCGGGTCAGGGATCTCGACCAGGCGCAGCAGTTCGATCGCCCGGTCGCGGGCGTCCGACCGCGAGATCCTGCCGTGCGACCGCAGCGCCTGCGCGATCTGCCAGCCGACCTTCTGGACGGGGTTGAGCGCGGTCTGCGGTTCCTGGAAGACCATCGCCGCACGGGTGCCACGCAGCCGGGCGAGGTCCGCCTCGGAGGCCGCGACGATCTGGTCGCCGCCGAGCAGGATCGAGCCGCGCGCCTCCGCGCCGCCGGGCAGCAATCCGAGGACCGCCTTCGCGGTCATCGACTTCCCGGATCCGGATTCGCCGACCAGCGCGACGATTTCGCCGGCGTCGACGGTGAGGTCGAGCCCGGACACGACCGGCGGGGCATCCGGACCGAACCGGATCGTGAGGTCTGCGATGTCGAGAATCGTCTCGGTCATCGTCGTGTACTCCTGTCGATTGGTTCCCCGCTGCCGCCCCGGCGGGCCGAATGTCACATTCGACGCGTTCAACGCGCACGATGTGACATTGCGCCCACCCGGCGGAGGCGACTCCATGGCGCCGAAACGGCAGCGGGGTACAGGGAAGGTCAGGCCCGACGGGCCGAGCCGAGGGCCTGGGCGATGAGCAGGAACCCGAGGACCAGCGCCGCGATGACGGCCAGGGGGCCGATCGCGAACATCGGGTTGGCGTCGAGGTTCGGGACGGCGTCGGCGACGATCGAGCCCAGGGACGGCTCGGGAGGCCGCACCCCGATCCCGATGAAACTCATGGCCGCTTCGACGAACACCGCAACCGACAGCGACAGCGCCAGCTGCACGGCCAGCGGCTCGATGGCGTTCGGCAGCACGTGGGTGCGCAGCGTCCACCACCGCGACGCCCCGATCACCTCGGACGCCTCCACGAACGGCAACTCCCGGATCCGGAGCACCTGGGTGCGGACGGTTCGCCCGAAGACCGGGATCTCGGCGACGACGATGACGATCCCGACAGTGATCGCACCCGGTCCGACAACCGCGGCCAGCGCGATGGCGAGGATCAGTGCGGGGAACGCGAGCACGACGTCGAAGGCTCGTTGCGCAACCACGTCCGCGGCGGGGTGCAGCGTCGAAGGCAGCCCCAGCAGGGATCCCAGCAGCGCGCCCACGGGCACGGCAACGAGGATGATCTGCAGGTTGATCCGGATACCGTGCAACACCCGGGAGTACACGTCGCGGTTGACCTCGTCGGTACCGAACCAATGCTCGGCGCTCGGTCCGAGCAGGTTGGCCCCGGCGATCTGCTCGTTCGGACCGAACGGCGCGAGCCAGTGGGCCAGCAGACCCGCGATCGCGACGACGAGAACGAGGAGCACTCCGACGAGTCCCTGGCTACGAGTGAGGGCGACGATCGTGGGTCGGCGCCGTGACGGCGGATCGGGCAACCCCCGGTCGGCGACCGCGACGCTGTCGAGGGCGGACACGCTCACGATGCTCCTCCGATCCGGATCCGCGGATCCAGGTAGGCGTGCACGATGTCGGTGAGCAGCTGGACGATCACGAACACCGACACCGCGATCAGCAGCAGCACCTGCACCACCGGATAGTCACGCCGGCTGATGCCCTGTTCGATCAGCTGCCCGATGCCGGGCCACGCGAAGATCGCCTCGACGAGGACCGCACCGCCGAGCAGCTGCCCGGTCTGCAGTCCGAGCACGGTCAGCATCGTCGGCAGCGCGTTGCGTAACGCGCTGCGGGTGACCAGGTTCCACCGCGACACCCCGAGCGCGCGGGCGGTCAGGATGTACGGTTGCCGCATCTCGGTCCGCAGTGCCTCGGTGAGGAACCGGGTGAGCGCGGCGGCGACCGGCAGCCCCAGGCACACCGCGGGCAGAGCCAGGTACTGCAGCGAGATGTCCGGCCGGGCCAGGAACCCCCCCGGGGGGATCCCACCGGAGGGCAGCACCGGCAGCAGCACCGCGAACACGAGCACGAGCAGGACGCCGGTCACGAACGTCGGCAGTGCGACGGCGAGGGTGTTGAAGCCGGCGACGAGCCCGGTCAGCCATCGGCTCGGCCACACCACGACGGCGACGGACAGCGCCAGGCTCACCACCAGCGCGAGCAGCAGCGCCGCCCCGGACAGCACCACGGTGTTGACGAGGGCAGTTCCGACGAGGTCGGTGATCCGCCCGCCGAGGACGTAGGACCTGCCGAGGTCGAAGGTGACCATGTCGCCGATCCAGGACAGGTACTGAGCCGGGACGGACCGGTCCAGCCCGAGCGAATGCCGCACCACGGCAATCGTTTCCGGCGTGGCATCCGGACCGGCGAGACTGGTCGCCGGGTCACCCGGCACGAGACGCAGGACGAAGAAGATCAGCAGCGAGGCCAACACCAGGACCGCGACTGCCGAGGGCACCCGATGCACCAGATAGCGCACCATGAGGGCTCCTTTCGGGGTCAGGTCAGATAGGTGTCGGTCAGCTGGATCTCGGACCGCTTCGTCCACCCGATGTCGCGCACCGTCTCGGCGGCCGCGATCTGGTTGAGGATGACGCCGATCTCGATCAGGAACAGGTTGTCGAGCAGTTCGTCGCTGACGGTTCGGTACGCGGCGACGGCCTGTGCCCCGGTACCGTCCGGCACCTGCCAGGCAGCGTCCGCGGCGGCAATGTACTCGGGGCTGTCGAACCGGGAGGCGTTCTTGTGGGCGTTGAACGGGTAGGCGCTGACCGTCAGCGTGGACGGCACGTACTGCGCCCACGAGTGGAAGGTCAGCCACAGCGCGGGGAACTGGGCGCCGATCAGGTTCTTGACGAACGTCGCGCCCTCCTGCGGATCGAGCGTGGTGCCGATGCCGATCTCGGCCAGGTTCGCCTGCACGATCTGTGCCGCCGCCTCGTGGAAGGGATTGCCCGCCTGGTACGTCAACGGCAGGTTCGGCACGGCCACACCGGATTCGGTGAGCAACTGCTTCGCCTTCGCCGCGTCGAGCCCGTAGGTGGAGTTGCGGACCTCGTCGTAGGCGGGGGACGACTTCGGCCACGGCAGATTCACCGGGTAGCCGGACCCGCGGAACACCTCGGTGACGATGCGGTCGCGGTCCAGCGCGTACGCGATCGCCTGACGCACCCGCACGTCGGCGAGTGCCGGGTGTGTGACGTTGGTGCCGACATACACCTGCAGTTCGGCGCCCTCCAGCGGGATCGCCTGGTAACCGGCGGTCTTGCCGAGGGTCTCGACGTCGCGGTAGTTCAGCCCGTTGACCACCTGCACCTGCCCGGACTTGAGCGAACTGAGCAGCGCCTGTGCGTCCTCGATCACCGACACCTCGACTCGATCGAGGTACGGCCGCTCCGGGATCCAGTAGTTCTCGTTCCGCTCGAACGTCAGCGACGCGTTCGGGGTCCTCGAAGTCAGCTTGAACGGGCCGGTCCCGATGAATGCCTCACCGGCGGTGAGCTTGTCGATGGACTCGCTGTCGAGGATCGGCACGGTGTCGAGCAGGTCGAAGATGTTTCCGAGCGGGTGCGCGAAGGTGAGCACCAGCCTGTGCGGGTCGCTGGTGTCGTAGCCGGTGACGGCGGCGGCGGTGCTGCGCAGCTGCGCGGTCCACTTCGGGTCCGCGTAGGTCCGGATGGAGAACTCGGCGTCCTTGGAGGTGAACGGCCGGCCGCTGTGGAAGTGACATCCTCGCGCAGGTCGAGGGCGAGCGACTTCCCATCCTCCGCGAGCGTCCACCCGGTCGCCAGCCGCGGCTGCGGCTCGACCTTGTCGGTCGGGTACGAGATCAGACTGTCGTAGGCGAGCCCGATGACGGTGGTCGCGCCGAGGGTGTTGGTCAGGAAGGTCGCAGGCAGGACGTCGGCGGTGATCCCGGCCTTCAGCGTTCCGCCGCGGGTGGGGGTGCCGGTGCCTGCGGCACCGGCCTTCTGCTCTTCGACGGCCGAGGAGCAGGCGCCGAGCAGCCCGGTGCCGAGGACCGCCACTGCCGTGAGGCCCGCGCCGCGGAAGAAGGTGCGCCGGTCGAGGCGCGTGAGGTGAGGTGAAGTGCTCACTGGATGGATGTCCTTCGAATGGAAGTGAGGGGGTCGGCGTGGAGGGAGCTCAGCGAGACGACACCCGCCGCGAACTCCTGCACCCGGTTGCCGAAGCCGGTGATGCGAATGTCCTTGCGGACCAAGCTGGATGTGCGGGCGAACGCCTCCGCGACGTGGGGGATGCCGGCGGGGTACTCGGTGAAGGCCTGGCCGCCGAGGATCACCCGGTCCGGGTTGAACAGATCCCGCAGCATCGCCACCGTCCGGCCGAGGACACGCGCCCGTTCGACCAGTAGTTCGTGTGCCGCGAGCGAGCCTCCGGCCGCGGCCCGGTAGACCGCGGCGATACCCGGGCGGTCGTCGGACCCGTCGAGGATGCCCGCGTCACGCGCCGCGGCGATCGTCGCGCGATCGCTCACCGTCGCCTCGAGGCAGCCACGCGAACCGCACGAGCACAGCGCCGACGAGCCGGTCGGCAGGTGCACGATGGAGCCGGGCCCGTTCGCCGGGGTGTGCACGCGTCCGTCGATTGTCATTGCGACTCCGGCGGTTTCGCGGGCGTAGAAGTACAGTCCGGTGCCGGCCGCGACATCGTCGCCGGGACGCTGCGGTGCCAGGAGCAGCTCGGACGCGGCCATCGCCTCCACGTGCGGGGCGACGGAGACCGGGAGTCCGAGCCCGCTGCCGATGATCGAGGCGACCGGCGCCTCGGTCCAGCCGAGCCGCGGATGGTCGACGAGCCCGCTGTCACCGTCGACCCGCCCACCGAGCGCGACACCCACCCACAGCGGCCGGCGGCGATGCCAGCGGCCGACGAACATCCGCGCACTGCTGGTGATCTGGGCGAGAGCCAGGTCCTGCGGGCCGGTCGGGGTGGGAATCTCGACACCACCGAGGATCCGCCCTCGGATGTCACTGGCGACGATCCCGGTGACCACCGCGCCGATGTGGATGCCGACGGTCAGGTAGGGCTCGTGGTTGACCTCGAACGGAACCCGCGGACGCCCGACCACACCGGAGGCGGTCAGGTCCGCACGCTCACGCAGCAGGCCGGCACCGATCATGGCCGCGACCTGGCGGTTGACGGTCGCGGTGCTCAGCCCGGTGGTCTTGGCGGCGGTGTCACGGGAGATGGGTCCCTGCGAGCAGGCGACCCGGAACACGGCAGCGGCGGGGGAATCGCCGATCCGCAGCTCGGGGCGGACGATCTGGGTGCGTCCCGGTGCGCGACGCGGAGCGCGTGCGGCACGGTGAGCGGTGGGACGCGGGTGGACGGTGGACGGCAGAGTCGAGATGGACACACGAGTTCCTTGCGCTTCGTCCCCACGGGGACATACCTACGGTCGGGAGCGCTGCGAACAGATCCGGGCACGACGCGGAGTGCGTCAGGGCCCCACACACCGTCACACCCGGCGGAACACCGGGTGGAGGGGGAGGCGGATGGCAGCGCGGACTAGCGAGAGATACCGCAGGGGGAACAACAGAGTTCCCGCGCAAGAGGCAGACGAGAACCCAGAGCGGCGGTCACGTAGGTGACCCGCATCGGGGACGGTCGGCCTGTAGTCATGGGCGTCAAGTTAACACCCACCGAATTCTCCTGCAAGCGAGGGGAAATACCCCCGAATTCTCCCCGACACGAGGGGAAATCCCCGCCATCGGTGACGACCCGGCCCGTGGTTTGCGATCACCGTGACCGAAAGCCTTGGCCCGCGGGACCCGCAGCTGTTCCATGAGAGCAGCAACGACCAATCCTCACCCGCGACGACGAAAGGTCCTTCATGTCCATCGATTTCGCCTCCCGGCAGAGCGAGACGACCGTCCCGTCCGTCACCCGGCTCGGCGCCCACATCGGCGCCCGGATCGACGGCGTCACCCTCGGCGGCGACCTCGACCCGGCCACCGTCGCGCTGATCCGGAAGGCCCTGCTCGACCACAAGGTGATCTTCTTCCGCGACCAGCACCACCTGGACGAGAACTCCCAGTACGAGTTCGCCCAGCTGCTCGGCGAGCCGACCACCGCGCACCCCACCGTCACCTCCAAGGGCGAGAAGATCCTGCCGATCGACTCCGAGTACGGTCGCGCCAACAGCTGGCACACCGACGTCACCTTCGTCGACCGGATCCCGAAGGCGTCGATCCTTCGCGCCGACGTCCTGCCCACCTACGGCGGCTCGACCACCTGGGCGTCGACCACCGCGGCCTACGAAGCACTCCCGGAGCCGCTCAGGGCATTGGTCGACAGCCTGTGGGCCACGCACACCAACGTCTACGACTACGCGGCCGGTGCCGCCGAGGACATCAACGCGAACACCGCGGAGTACCGCCGCGAGTTCCAGTCCACCTACTACGAGACTCAGCACCCCGTGGTCCGGGTGCACCCCGAAACCGGCGAGCGCACGCTGCTGCTCGGTCACTTCATCAAGAACTTCGTCGGCCTCGGAACCACTGAGTCGCAGGCCCTGTTCCAGCTGCTGCAGGCGCGCGTCACCAAGCTCGAGAACACCACCCGCTGGAACTGGGAGCCCGGCGACGTCGCGATCTGGGACAACCGGGCCACCCAGCACTACGCGATCGACGACTACGACGGCCAGCGCCGCCGCCTCACCAGGATCACCCTCGCCGGTGACGTGCCGGTGAACATCCACGGCGAGCGCAGCAGGATCGTCGCCGGCGACGCCTCGCACTTCTCGTCCATCGACACCCCGGTCCGGGTCGCCGGCTGATGACCGTTCCGCCGCACGCCCGAGGTTACGAGGGCTTCCCCGGCCGCATCGGCCGCACCATCGACGACTCGATCCCGTCCTGGCCCGAAACCCCCTCGGCCACGCCGGGATCACCGAACATCGTCGTCGTCCTGATCGACGACATGGGGTTCAGCGACATCGGACCGTTCGGGTCCGAGATCGACACCCCGAATCTCGATCGGCTCGCCGCCTCGGGCGTGCGGTTGACGAACTACCACACGACCCCGCTGTGCTCACCGTCGCGGGCAGCGCTGCTGACCGGGGTCAACCCGCACCGGGCCGGCTACGGGTTCGTCGCGAACGCCGATCCCGGCTTCCCCGGCCTGCGCCTGGAGTTGTCCGAGGGCATCCAGACGCTGCCGGAGATCCTGCGGGCCGGTGGGTACGCCACCTACGCGGTCGGCAAGTGGCACCTGGTGCGGGACGCGAACATCCGTCCCGGCGCGAGCCGTGACTCGTGGCCGACGCAACGCGGCTTCGACCGCTACTACGGCTCGTTGGAGGGACTCAACTCGTTCTTCCATCCGAACCAGCTGGTGTCGGACAACTCGGCCGTCGACGTCGGCGAGTACCCGGAGGGCTACTACCTGACCGACGACCTGACCGACAAGGCCGTCTCGTACATCAAGGATCTGCGCGCCCACGAGGCGGACAAGCCGTTCTTCCTCTACTTCGCACACGTCGCCATGCACGGACCGTTGCAGGCCAAGGACTCCGACATCGCCAAGTACCGGGGCCGGTACGCGCAGGGATGGGATGCGGTGCGGGAGAACCGTTTCGCCTCCCAGCTCGCGCAGGGACTGTTCCCGGAGGGCACCGAGCAGGTTCCACGGAATGTGGAGGCCGGATTCGACGTGCCCGAATGGGATTCGCTGACCGCCGATCAGCAGGCCCGCTTCGCGAGGTACCAGGAGGTGTACGCGGCGATGGTGGACTCGGTGGACCAGTCCGTCGGCCGGATCCTCGACACCCTCGAGGAACTCGGCGAACTCGACAACACCATCGTCGTCTTCACGTCCGACAACGGCGGCACCGCGGAGGGCGGCCCCGAGGGCACCCGCAGCTACTTCGCCGAGTTCGCCCACGTTCCCGATCCGGAGTGGGTGGGCGACGTGCCGCACGACGAGTCGCTGATCGGGTCGGCCAGGCTGGGTGTGCACTACCCACGTGGCTGGGGACAGGCGTCGAACACCCCGTTCCGATTCTACAAGGGCCAGTCGTTCGCCGGCGGGGTGCGGGTGCCGTTCGTCCTGTCGTGGCCGGCGGGACTGCGAAAGGAGTCCGGGGACAACGGCGTCCGGGACCAGTTCGCGTACGTCACCGACCTCACCCCGACGCTCCTCTCCCTCGCCGGGGTCCAGGCACCCACCGAGCGGAAGGGGTTGCCGGTCGAGACGTTCGACGGGGTGGACGCGTCGGGGCTGCTGCGGGACCGGACCGCCGCAAGCACGCACACCGAGCAGTACACCGAGATGGTGGGCAACCGGGGCTTCTACCGGGACGGCTGGAAGCTGCTCGCGCTGCATCCCGGCCTCGACGTCGACAATCCGCAGTGGCAGCTGTTCGACGTGCGGTCCGACCCCACGGAGATCCACGACCTCGCGGACCGGCATCCGGAGAAGGTCGCCGAACTCGCCGCCGCGTGGGACGAGTCGGCATGGGCGAACACGGTGTTCCCGCTGGTCACCCCGGCCGGACTGTTCACTCGCCGGCCCGCCGAGCAGGCCCTGGCGCGCCCGGTGCGAATCCTGCCCGGGACCCCGACCCTGGAGCGGTACCGCTCGTCGAAGCTGATCTCGTTCCGGGACTTCGACATCCGTGTCGAGCTGGGCGACTCCGCGGGCTACTCTGCGGGCGACGAGGGGGTGCTGGTGGCGCACGGCGACGTGCAGGGCGGCTACCTGCTGTACGTCGAGGACGGGCACCTGGTGTTCGGCGTCAACAGCTACGGCCGGTACACATCGGTCGACGCCGGTCCGCTCCCGGCCGCTGCCCGGGTGATCGAGGTGTCCGCGGTCGTCGCGCCGCGACTGCGCTGGGACTTCACGATCCGGGTCGACGGCGCCGAAGCGGCCGAACTGCTCGGCCAGGTGCAGCTCGTCGGCATGGCGCCGTGGACCGGCATCTCGGTCGGCGTCGACGCGCGCGGGCCGGTGTCGTGGGATCTGCGCGCGCGCCGCGGGCCGTTCCGCTACACGGGCGACCTGACCTCGGTGACGTACTCCCCCGGCCCGGTCGGCGTCCCCGCGGCCGCGGTCCGCGAGATCGAACGCGAAGCCGAGTACGCCGCCGACTAGAGGCGGCTCCGTCCCCCGCGAGCGGGAGGCGTCCCTGCTCGTGCGCGGTTGGTGAGTCCACGGACCCGCGAACCGCGCACGGGCGGCACAGCCGCTTACTCTGAGGACATGACCATTACGCCTGAGGACCAAGTCGCCGTCGTCACCGGAGCGAGCTCCGGAATCGGGGAGGCCACCGCCCGGACGCTGGCCGCACAGGGCTTCCACGTGGTGGTCGGCGCCCGCCGGGTGGACCGTCTCGAGCGGCTCGCGAAGGACATCGGCGGCACCGCCCTCGAACTGGATGTCACCGACGAGGATTCCGTCGATGCGTTCTGCGCGGTGCTGCCCCGCGTGGACGTGCTGGTCAACAACGCAGGCGGCGCCAAGGGACTGGCCACCGTCATGGACGCCGACCTCGACGACTGGCGCTGGATGTGGGAGACGAACGTCCTCGGCACGCTGCGAATGACGAAGGCGTTGCTGCCCAAGCTGATCGAGTCCGGTGACGGCCTGATCGTCACGATCACCTCCGTCGCCGCGTTCGAGGCGTACGACAACGGATCCGGCTACACGTCCGCCAAGCACGCGCAGGCCGTCCTGCACCGCACGCTGCGCGGCGAACTGCTCGGACAGCCGGTGCGGCTGACCGAGATCGCGCCCGGCGCAGTGGAGACCGAGTTCTCCCTGGTGCGGTTCGAAGGGGACGAGGATCGGGCCGCGAAGGTGTACGAGGGCATCACCCCGCTGGTCGCCGCGGATGTCGCCGAGGTGATCGGGTTCGTCGCGTCCCGGCCCTCGCACGTCAACCTCGACCAGATCATCATGAAGCCCCGCGACCAGGCCTCCCCCGGCCGGTTCGCCCGGAAGTAGGCCTTCCCGTTCGGCTGAAGGGCACCTTCAGTCCGGTTGAGCCGGACGAAGGTGCCCTTCAGCCGGGATGCGTCGGGCCGGGGTCAGCTGACGGGAGTAGGCGTCGGGGCCACGGCGGCTGCAGGCGCCGCGGCCGCGCCGGCGGCGGCGGGCAGCGCGGACATCGACTGCCACGTCGGCCAATCGATCGCCCAGTCGTAGAGGTCGCCGTCGGCGGCGGACAGGTCGATGCGGGTGCCGGTCACCTCGACGGGGTCGCCGTACAGCGCGGTCCCGAAGTACTCCTGCGCGTCGGACAACGACAGGTTGATGCAGCCGTTGGTGACGTTCGCCGCGCCCTGCACGCCGGTGGTTGCCGGGTTGGCGTGGATGAATTCGCCGTTGTTCGAGATCCGCACGGCCCACCGTTCGCGCACGTTCTCGTAGTACGGCGGGTTCGACATGAGGAAGTCCTCGTGCTTCTCGGTGACCACGTGGATACCGCTGCGGGTGACGTTGCGGTTCTCGTTGCCCTCGCCGTAGCTGACGGGGATGTCCATGATGGTCTCGCCCTCGCGGACCACCTGCATGCGGTGGCTCGGCGCGTTGGCCTTGACGATCTGGCTGCGGCCGATGGTGAAGTCGACGGTGACGTCGGATTCGCCGTACGCGCCGTCGCCGTAGTCCAGGCCGTAGAGCCCGGCGGCGACTTGCACGGTCGTCCCGGGTGTCCAGTAGTTCTGTGGACGCCAGTGCACCCGCGAGCCACCGTCGTCGGGCAGCCACGCCCAGGCTCCCGGGGTCGGCGGGGTGGTCGTGATGGTCAGGGCCTTCTCGACGGCGGCCTTGTCCGCGACGGGCGCGTCGAATTTGAGGATGAACGGGGCCGCGATGCCGACCTGCTGTCCGTCGCCGATGTTGGTGGTCACGGAGGTGACCGACTGCGGGGCGACGGTGGTGAATGCGCCCTGCACGGGCACGGTCTTGCCGTCCGTGCCGAGCGCTGTACCGGACCAGGTGTAGGTGGCGCCGTAGCCGAGGGGTTCCGTCACGGTGTAGGTCCGCTGGTCCGGGGACAGTGCCCCCTGCACCACCTTGCCTGCCGGACTGGTCAGGGCCACGCCCTGGAGGGTTCCGTTCGCGACGGTCACCGACACCGGTGCCGTCGGGGCCACGTCCTCGGCGCCGACGGCGGGAGTGTGGGTGACGGCGGCGATCGGCCCCTTCTCGGGTTGCGCGGCAGGCCCGGCGCTGCCCCCGGAGGTGCAGCCCACGATCAGGGCACCCACCGCCGTCAGCAGTACGAGCAGAGACAGCCCGCGTGTCCGTTTCGTCCGAATGCCCTGGTTGACCACGCAATCCACGGTACCGACGACCCCGGGGCGACGACCGCCCAACCAGGTGCCTACCCGATCACACCGTGCAGCCGACCGTGACGGGCTCGGGTTCCAGACGTACCCCGAACGCGTCCTGCACCCCGGCCCGCACCTCACGCGCCAACGCCAGCAGGTCGGTCGCCGTCGCGTCGCCGCGATTCGTCAACGCCAGGGTGTGCTTGGTCGACAGTCGCGCCCGCGCGCCCGGTCCGGGATGCCCCTTCCCGAACCCGGCCCGCTCGATCAGCCAGCCCGCCGACAGCTTCGTGCCCCCCTCACCGGGGAACTGCGGGACGTTGACGTCCCCGACCCGAGCGGTGACGGCGGCCAGGACCTCAGGCAACCGGCCTTCGGGGACGACGGGATTGGTGAAGAAGGAGCCTGCGCTCCAGGTGTCGTGGTCGGCGGCGTCGAGCACCATGCCCTTGCCGGACCGCAGTCCCAGGACGACCTCGCGCACCTTCGCGGCCGGCCGCCGCTCCCCCTCCTCGGCGCCGAGCGCGGCCGCCAGCTCCCGGTAGCGCAGCGGGGCACTGAGCCCGTCTGCGTGCACGTCGAACTCGACGGCCAGCACCACCGCGGTGTCGGTGTGCTTGAGGACACTCGTGCGGTACCCGAGCCCGAGCGCCTCCGGCCCGACCCAGCGCACCTCCCCCGACGCGCGGTCGAGGAGTTGCACGCGCCGCAGCAGCGACCCGACCTCGACGCCGTACGCGCCGACGTTCTGCACGGGCGTCGCGCCCGCGGACCCGGGAATCCCGGACAGGCACTCGAGACCGCCGAGACCGGCGTCCACCGACCGCGCGACCACGTCGTCCCACACCGCACCCGCCTCCGCGGACACCACACCGTCGTCCACCCGGACCGCGTCCGACGCGACGCGGACCACGACGGCGTCGACCCCGGCGTCCGCGACGAGCAGGTTCGAGCCGCCACCGAGGATCAGGACCGGGACATCCGACGCATCGAGCGACCGCACCACACCGACCAGCGCGTCGGTGGTCCGGCAGGTGAGCATCGCGCGGGCCGCGCCGCCCACCCGGAGCGTCGTCAGCCCCGACATCGGCACGTTCACTTCCAGTTCGGCGCCGAACTCGGCCGCCACGTCCTCCGCTACCTGCACGACTGCACACGGTAGCGTGCCCGGCATGGCTCGCCGCATTCCGCATTCCTCCAGTTATCCGCAGTCCGTCGCGCAGGTGCACGCCGCTCTGACCAGCGAGCAGTACTGGCGGACCCGGATCGCGGAGGCGGGCGGGGACCACGCGCGGATCGACCGCATCGACGTCGGGGACGGCACCGTCGCGGTCGAGATGACGCAGGCGATTCCCGCAGAGCACCTGCCGTCGATCGTGACGAAGATCCGTCCCGGCGACCTCGAGATCACCCGCACCGAGGACTGGGGACGCCTCGAGGGCGACCGCGCCACCGGCACGTTCACCGCCCACGTCGCCGGCATGCCGGGCGAGTTGACGGGCACCCTGACCCTCGCCGCCGAAGGCTCCGGCTCGACGGTCACCCTCGACGGTCAGATCCAGGTCTCCCTGCCGCTAATCGGCGGCAAAATCGAGTCGGTGATCGCGGAACGAATCACCGAACTTCTGCAGCACGAAGACGAATTCACGGCTGGTTGGCTGACCGAAAACAAGTAGTCCGGCAGCCATGTAATCTGCCCGACTATGTCACGCCGAATTGAACTGACCCTTACCTACAACGCACCCGCTGCGGCCGTCCACCACGCGCTGACCAGCCGCGAATTCTGGCTCCCTCGCGTCGAGAAGAACGCCGAGAACGGCGTCACCCTCGACCACCTCGACGGCGGCGAGGGCACGATCGACGTCGCGATCAGCCAGGTCCTCGACAAGAACTCCCTGCCGTCGCTGGTCTCCAAGGCAGTCAAGGGCGACCTCGTGCTCACCCGCGGCGAGGCGTGGGGCCCGTTCGCGAACGGCCAGGCCACCGGCACGTTCACCGTGTCCACCACCGGCCTGCCGATCACCGCCAACGGCACCGCCGTCCTCACCGACGCGGGCGCCCAGTCGACGCTGACCCTGCAGGGTGACGTCGAGGTCGCCATCAAGCTGATCGGCGGCGCGATCGAGGGCATGGTCGCCGACCAGGTCGTCGAGATCCTCGGCCGCGACCAGGCCGCCGTCGAGGAATGGGTCGCCGCGAACGCCTGATCCCGGGCACCGGACCGGTGTGGTCGATGCGTGCCGAGCCGGTAACCTTGCCGGTCATGGCTCGCCGCATCGACTACTCCGCCCGCTACACCCACTCCACCGAGCAGGTGTACGCCGCGCTGACCAACCCGGAATACTGGGAAGCGCGGATGATCGAACTGCGGAAGTTCTCGGACAACGACGTGCAGTCCCTCGAGGTCACCGATGCCGGTGTCGACCTGGTGTTCCACCACGTCATTCCCCGCAACTCCCTGCCCGACATCGCGCAGACGGTGATGAAGAAGGACATGATCATCACCCGCAAGGAGCACTACAGCCCGTTCGGCGAACCGGTCACCGGCACCTTCGAGGCGTCGATCCCGGCCGGCCCGGGCAGCCTCACCGGCACGATGTCGCTGTTCTCCACCGACACCGGGTCCACCCTGCGGACCTCCTCGGAGGCGAAGGTGTTCATCCCGTTCGTCGGCGGCAAACTCGAACAGTTGATGCTGGTCAACCTCGTCGACCTGCTGCGCACCGAAGCCCAGGTCACCGCCGACTGGCTCGCCGAGCAGTAAGCGTCCGACATGAACCACGCCGCCAAACCGGACGGCGTCATCACCCGCGGCACCACCGGGATCAACCGGCTACGACGCAGCGATCGCTGGCTGATGCACCGCCCCCAGGTCGCCGACCTGCTCCGCGCCGCCCCCGACCCGCTGGTGGTCGACCTCGGGTACGGCGCCCGCCCCGACACCACCTTCGAACTGGCGTCCCGGCTACGGACGGTCCGGCCGGACCTTCGGGTCGTCGGGCTGGAGATCGACCCGGCCCGGGTGGTTCCCGGCCGCGACGGCGTCAGCTTCGCGCGCGGCGGATTCGAGCTCGCAGGCCTGCGTCCCGTGCTGGTGCGCGCGTTCAACGTGCTGCGCCAGTACCCGGAGGACGCGGTGTCCGGCGCCTGGGCGAAGATCCGGTCGTCACTCGCCCCCGGCGGGCTGCTCGTCGACGGTACGTGCGACGAACTCGGCCGCCGCTGCGCCTGGGTCCTGCTCGACGAGCGCGGCCCGCTGTCCCTGACGCTCGCGTGGGACCCGTTCGACGTGGCCAGGCCGGGTGACGTCGCCGAGCGTCTGCCGAAGGCGTTGATCCACCGCAACGTGGCCGGCGAGGGGATCCACGACCTGCTGCGAGCGGCGGATCACGCGTGGGCGGCCGCCGCCCCACACGCCCCGTTCGGCCCTCGCGTCCGCTGGCGGGCCACCCTGGAAATGCTTCGCGCACAGGGTGTTCCGGCGGAGGTTCCCCGACGGCGACTGCGTGACAACCTGCTGACCGTGCCGTGGTCGGCGGTCGCGCCGTCCGGTTCGTGACGGCTCACAGCGAACCGCTCACGCCCACGTCGACAGCGCCCGCCGCACCCGCTGACGCACCCGCGAGTTACCCGTGTCCGCCCCGGCCTCCAGCTCGCCGCGGTCGAGGCGACCGATCGCGAGCGCGTCGCAGACCACCTCGTCGAGCACCCACTGCGAGACCCCGCCGCCCGCGAGATCGAGCACCGTCCGCAGTGGTGTCGTGATCCGGAACGCGCCGGTGTGTTCGGTGTCGCCCGCAGCGAGGTCGTTGTGGTGCACCGCCACCCGGTCGAGCCGCAAGTGCCCGTCATCCGACGCGGTCACGTGCAGGAAGCTCGGATGCAGGTGACCGAGACCGTGCAGTTCGGCGGCGCTCTGATGGGAGACCACCGCCCCGTCCAGCCGGACGCAGCAGCGCGCCACCTCGTCCAGATCACCCGACCGCCACGGGTTCAGCCGGAACACGCCGGGATCGGGCTGGGTCCACCGCCCGGAGACGACGGCGTCGGCCATGTCGTGGGCCGAAAACCCGCAGGCCCGCGCCTGCGCCGGGGTGAAGTACCCGTCCTGCACTGCCGCCCGCGCACGCAGGGCGCTGCCACGTTCGTCCTGTACCGGGGTCTCGTCCATGCACGCCAGCGTACGGCGCAAATGTGTCTCACGTCACATTCAAACCTGGCGTGGCGGATTCCACACAATTTCGCCGGGCCGGTTCTCAGAACCGACACAGGAATCTACGGAAGAATCCGTGCAATGGCCTCCACCACGCACGCCCCCGCCGCGAGCACGCGACCCAAGCGCAACCGGGTGCTCACGATCTCCCTCGTCGTGATCGTCGCCCTCGTCGCCGTCCTGATCGGCGGGGAACTGTATGTCCGGCACAACGTCAAACAGTGCATGGCGGACCAGTTCCAGAGCCAGCTCGGCTCCCAGGTCGACGTCGGGCTCAGCGCCAAGCCGGTGCTGCTGCAGGCCGTCGACAAGAAGGTCCCGTACATCACGATCACCAGTGACGACTCGAGCTTCGGCCCGGCGAAGGACATGCACGTGGTCGCCCGCGTCAACGACGTCGACCTGACCACCAGCGACACGTCCGGCGGCACCATCGGCAGCTCGACCGCGGATGTCGACTGGTCCACCGCCGGTATCGCCGCGACCATCCAGGGCGAGGCCTTCGGCACCCTGGTCACCGGTGTCACCTCGGATCAGTCGGCGGGCACACTGCAGTTCCAGGTCCTGGGCAACCTCGCGGAGCTCACCGTCAAGCCGACGGTGTCCGACGGCGTCGTACGGGTGGAGACCATCGGCGCCGAGATCTTCGGCCTCGGCCTGCCGACCGACCTGGTCAGCGGCGTGGTGAACATCCTCACCAGCAGCCTTCAGACCTTCCCGCTCGGCATGACCGCGCAGTCGATCACCGTCACCGACAGCGGTCTGCAGCTGTCGCTGGCCGGTGGCGCGTACACGATGCCGGCCCCGCAGCCCGGCGCCCAGGCCCCGGACAGCTGCTCTGTCCTGATGTGACGGACAGCTGCTCTGTCCCGACGTGACGGGCGGCCGCTCTGTCCCGATGTGGGTCAGTCGGGGAACCCGTCGAGCACAGCGCGGGTTCCCGACAGCCCGAGCCGGGTGGCACCGGCCTCGATCATCGCGCGCGCGGCGTCCGCGGTCCGGATACCGCCGCTGGCCTTGACACCGAGGCGGCCGCCGACGGTCCGCGCCATCAACCGCACCGCGTCGACGGTGGCGCCGCCGGCCGGGTGGAAGCCGGTGGACGTCTTGACGAAGTTCGCGCCGGCCCGCTCGGCGGCCAGGCAGCACTCCACGATCGCGTCGTCGGACAGGGCCGCGGTCTCGAGGATCACCTTGAGCACCGCCCCGTCCGCGATGCCCTCGCGGACGGTGAGGATGTCGGCGAGGACCGCGTTGTAGTCGCCGGCGACGGCGGCGCCGACGTCGATGACCATGTCCACCTCGTCGGCACCCTGCTGGACCGCCAGCCGTGCCTCGGAGCCCTTGATCAGCGAGTGGTGCTTGCCGGACGGAAATCCCGCGACCACCGCGACCTTCAGCCCGCCCGCGCGCAGCGGCAGCATCGACGGCGAGACACAGACCGAGTACACCCCGAGCTCGTGGGCCTCGGCCACCAGCGCGGCGACATCCGAGGCGGTCGCCTCCGGCTTGAGCAGGGTGTGGTCGACCATCGCGGCGACGCTCGCTCGCGTGAGGTCTCCGGCACGGGTGGGGTTCTCGGACATGGGACGAGCTTCGCACAACCCTGCGGGCAGATCGCCGCGGGCGGACGTTCGCCGATATCCGGTTGCAGCCGACACCTGGGCGCATCGACACTGGCGGTCATGCTGATCCGCCGCGAACGCACCACCGACATCGACGCCATCGCCGCCGTCCACCGCTCCGCGTTCGCACACGAGACCCCGCCGGGCGCAGACGAACCCGCAGAGGTCGCCCTGGTCGCTGCGCTGCGGGCGTCGGACGCGTGGCTGCCCGCCCTTTCGTTGGTGGCCGAGGACGCGGCGGGCAGAGTGGTCGGGCACGTGTGCCTGACCCGGGGCACGGTGTCCGGGCGCCCGGCCCTCGCGCTCGGCCCGATCGGAGTCCGCGCCGACGTGCAGCACTCCGGCGTCGGGTCCGCGCTGATGCACGCGAGCCTCGGCGCCGCGGACGCGCTCGGCGAGCCCCTCGTCGCACTGCTCGGGCACCTCGACTACTACCCCCGCTTCGGCTTCGTGCCCGCGGCGTCGCTGTCGGTCGACCCCGGAGTCCCGGAGTGGGTGAGCCACTTCCAGGTGCGTCCCCTCGACGCGTGGTCGCCCGAGTACGCGGGCGAATTCCGTTATCCGCAGCCGTTCTACGACCTCTGACGGGTTCTGCGCGAAACGTTCCGCGCACTCCGGTTCTGTGCACGCGCCACAGGGACTACCGTGGCTGGCATGGGCGCCGAGGAGATCGCCGCCGTGTTCGACGCGGGCGCGCGCGAGTTCACCAGGCTGACACCGACCGTGTGGGGGCCGGCGGGCGCCGCGTTGGCCTTCCAGTTGCGGCTGCGTCCGGGCGAGGCGGTCCTCGACGTGTGCTGCGGGGCCGGGGCGTCCGCGTTGCCCGCCGCCGCGGCGGTCGGGCCCACCGGGCTCGTGCACGCCGTCGACCTCTCCGACGACCTCCTCGAGGAGGGCCGGCTCGTCGCGTCCGACCGGGCCCTGCACAACATCGACTTCGTCCGCGCGGACGCCACGACGTGGGAGCCGCCGAGCAGCGTCCCCCGCGGCGGATACGACGCCCTCGCCTGCTCCTACGGGGTGTTCTTCCTGCCGCACCCCAACGTGGCCGTCGCCCGGCTGGTCCGGCTCCTTCGCCCGGTCTCCAAGGTCGGAGTGACGGTGTGGCGCCGCGGCGCGCTCGAGCAGTTCCTCGGCACCTACTTCGACGCGCTCGCCCGCCACGTACCCGGCGCGCGCCCGAGCCGACCGGCCGCCCTGTCGTTACTCGACACCCCCGACGCGTTGCGATCGTGGCTGACCGGCTTCGGTGCGGCCTCCGTCGAGGTGAACGAACTGTCGAACCTGCTGCCCGCGACGCCGGAACTCTCGTGGGACCTGATCCTCGGCGGCGCGGTGCGGTCGACGCTGCAGCCGCTGGACGCCGACACCATCGAGGACGTGCGGCGCGAGTTCCTGTCGCTGCTGACCGAGCGGGACATCGAAACCGTCGACGCCGGAACCCTCGTCGCGACCGCGGTCGTGGTGCGATGAGCCCGACGGGTGGACACTTCGCCCGGTTGCGGTTCGGGCCGCTCGGGCACCTGCGAGACTTGTCCGCATGAGTAGGCCCTCCGAAACCGACGACCGCCGTTACGTGCTCACCCTCGGCACCCCCGACCGGACGGGAATCGTCGCCCGCATCTCCACGTTCCTCGCCGACGTCGGGGGTTCGATCCTCGAAGCCGCGTACCACGCCGACCCCGACTCGGGTTGGTTCTTCACCCGTCAGGCCGTGCGAGCATCATCGATCGCGCTCGGCCTCGACGAGCTGCGCGAGAAGTTCGCGGGCGTCGCCGCCGAACTGGGCCCGGACACCGAGTGGACCCTGCACGACACCGGTCAGCGCAAGCGCATCGTCCTGCTGGTCAGCAAGGAGGGGCACTGCCTGCACGACCTGCTCGGCCGGGCCGCAGGCGGTGAGCTGCCCGCCGACATCGCCGCAGTGATCGGCAACCATCCCGACCTCGAGGAGGTCACCCGCAGGCACGGCATCGACTTCCACTACGTCTCGTTCCCGAAGGAGCCCGCCGAGCGTGGGCCCGCGTTCGAGCAGGTGCGCAAGCTCGTCGACGTCCACGATCCCGACGCCGTCGTGCTGGCGCGGTTCATGCAGGTGCTCCCCGCCGAGCTGTGCGAGCACTGGGCCGGCCGGGCGATCAACATCCACCACAGCTTCCTGCCGTCGTTCGTGGGCGCCCGTCCGTACCACCAGGCATTCGCGCGCGGCGTGAAGTTGATCGGCGCGACCTGCCACTACGTCACCGCCGACCTCGACGCCGGACCGATCATCGAGCAGGACGTGATCCGGGTGGATCACTCCGACGAGGTCCGCGACATGGTCCGGCAGGGCCGCGACATCGAGAAGCTGGTCCTCGCCCGCGGCCTGCGCTGGCACCTCGAGGACCGCGTCCTCGTCCACGGTCGCCGCACCGTCGTCTTCAGCTAGCTGCGGCTCGCCGAGCGCCTGTGAGTGAACTCGATCCTTCACTCACAGGCGGCGCAGCCGCCTGATCTCCGCGTTGACCACGTCCGCGGCCTCGACGGTGGACATGTGCCCGATGCCGGGCAGCCGGATCAGCCGCGCCAGGTGGTCGTCGGCGTCGAGGCGCTCGCTCATCCGGACCGCATGGATCTGCGGGGTGAGACGGTCGGCGGTGCCGACCAGGACGGTCGTCGGCACCGTGAGATGGTCGAGGGCGTCGCCGATGTCGAGGGTGCTCAGCGCCCGGCCCCACCCGCCTCGGGTGGCGGGGGCGCAGTCCCGGACGATGCGCGCACAGAAGTCGACCTCCTGGCGGGTGGATCCCGGCGCCATCGCGACGTACTGAATTCCCCTGCGCGTCAACGGCGTCGAGATCAACGGGGCCGTTGACCCGAGGATCGCCCGACCCACCGGCAGCGGCACCGCGGGCACCCGCTTCGGCAGCGGGAGGACGGTCGTCTCGGCGATCAACCGATCGACCCCGGTACTGGCCAGCATCACCGCGCTCGCCAGTTCGGCCACCCGCTCCGGATAGTGCAACGCCCACGACATGATCGACATGCCGCCCATGCTGTGCCCGACCACCACGGCCTTGCGCCCGTCCCGGACGGTCGCGGCCAGCACGGCGTCGAGGTCGTCGCCGAGCAGGTCGGGAGTGAGCGGACTCGCGCCGCGCCCGGTCCGACCGTGCCCACGCTGGTCGTAGACGACGACGCGGTACTCGTCTGCGAGCGCGTTGATCTGCGGGTACCAGTACTCGGTCGAGCAGGTCCAGCCGTGCGCGAGCACGATCGGCGGGGCGGCGGGGTCCCCGTATGCGAGCACGTGGATCGGGTGTCCGTCCGCCGAGACCACCGGCACCGTCTCGGGATGCAGGATCGGGTCGGCGAGCGCGGGGTTCGGAACGCCGGGCGGACGCGACGTGGTGGCCCGTCGCGAGCGGGCCACGGCACCGGCCCCCGCCACCGCGGCCACCGCGGCCGCTCCGACCAACACCCGACGCGCCGTAGCGCCAGACCGAACCGACACGGATACTCCTCCAGAACTGGGAATGACCGAACAATCTTCTACGACACCGCCGGTCGCGGAACTCACATGATGTGGGCGCGACGGAGCAGCGCGGTCGACGGGCCGCCGATCAACCCGATGCCGTCGAGGAACTCGATCGTCTTCGCGCTGCCCGTGCGGATCTTGTCGTGGTAGTGCGTGTTCGCCTTGGCCGCGGCCCGCGCCTGCTTCGGATCGAGTCCGGCGGCCTCGTACACCTTGGGGTTCACCAGGCTGGTGACCACGAAGTAGGCGGTGACGCCGAGCGCGAGGCGGATCCGGGCGCGGGTGAATCGGGAGACGTTCGCGACGCGGCGGACGGCCTCCTCGCGCGCGAACCTGATGTGCCGAGCCTCCTCGAGGACGTGAATCCTGCTCACCGTCCGGGTGATCGGCTGCACGCGCTCGTCCTTCATGAAGTCACGCTGCATCATGTCGAGGATCTCCTCGGCGAACAGGGTGCCGCCGTAGGCGAGCGACCCGGTCGCGGTGGCCTTGAACAGGCGGGCGGACTGCCGGATCCACGGTCGCGGTTGGTAGGACGGGATACCGAAGCGGGTCGCCGACTTCGCGAACATCGTCGAGTGCCGGCATTCGTCGGCGATCTCCGTGAGCGCGAACTGGAAGTGCGGCGTCGCCGGGTCGTGCGTGTAGACGTCGCGGAGCAGCATCTGCATCAGGATCATCTCGAACCAGATGCCGGTGCCGGAGATGCTGGCGGCCTCGTGCTTGGTGAGCGTGATCCTCTGCTGCTCGGTCATCGAGTCCCACAGGTCGGTGCCGTACAGGCTGCACCACTCGGGGGTCATGCCGTACAGGTCCTCGGGAACCGGCGCTTCCCAGTCGACCTCGACGAGCGGGTCGTAGGACTTGCGCGCCGCGGACGCGAGCAGCCGGGACGCGGTCTCCTGGCGGTTCCCCACCCGGGCCGTACGGGACGGGCGTTCGTGGACGATCGACATGGCGACGCTCCTCATCGAGTGCCTGCGGTCGGTTCAGGTGCCGGTAGTCGGCGTACACCAGGCACACCGACGATCACCACAACCATGCGTCGCCGAGATACCCGTTGTCAACGGGTATCTGTGACTTAAATTCTCACGCAGTTTTCACCAGCGGGGACCGCGCTGGATCTCGTCCACCCGCGGCCGCACGTCGACCAGGTACACGCAGATCGCGACCACCGCGACCAGGCCGAACAGCGACACCACGCCGAACAGGAACACCACTAGCATCGCGACCGCGAGGATGCCGACCCAGATCGGCTTGCTGAGCTTGTCCACCGCAGTGAACGCGTCGGTGCGCTGGCGTATGGCGTGGAACAGCGCAAAGGCGCCGGCGCCCAGCGCGAGCAGTCGCAGCGCAATCATGATCAGCGTGGTCAGGTTGTAGGCCGTGGTCACGGTTCCATCCTATCGGCGCCGACCCCCACGCAGCGCGCTGCGTGGGGGGGGATACCCCCGGGGGGGGTCGAGGACTAGGCGCCGGGCGACAAAGGAGAACGGAAGAGCGGAGTGTA
>NZ_JBSFRT010000050.1:0-41506 GCF_053589375.1 Rhodococcus sp. NPDC003348 | reverse complement strand
CACCGCAACCATCCCTCCGTTCACCACCCCTCAAGGAACCCTTAAATGCCGCGGGGGGGGGGCGGGCTGTGGCGGGGCTTTGGCGGGGCCGGCCGGGAAGGTCCCGGCGAGCGGGACATGACGTGCACGGCAACGGGTCGACGGGGTTGATTGGGGTTCCCTGCCCGTCCCCTTCAGGAGTTGTGACCGCCATCGTGACCGCCACCGATTCCCCGCTGTACCGTCCGTTGCGCGTTCGCGGGCTCGAGCTGCCGAACCGCATCGTGATGTCCCCGATGACGCGCACCCACTCCCCGGGCGGTGTGCCGACCGAGGACGTCGCGCAGTACTACCGGCGGCGTGCCGAGGGCGGCACCGGACTGATCGTGACCGAGGGTGTCGCGATCGGTCATCCGAGCGCGGTGGATCACCCGGACGTGCCGAACATTTACGAGCCTGCGGCCGTCGACGGGTGGCGGCGAGTGGTCGACCAGGTGCACGAGGCGGGCGGCCGGATCGCGCCGCAGCTGTGGCACGTCGGCCCGCTGTTCGGTGCGATGCGCCGCATCGACGACGTGACGCCGATGCGCCCGTCGGGCGTGTGGGGCGAGCCGGGCGTGACCTCCTACTCGCAGGACTACGTCGAGCGCGCCGTCGTGCCGACCGCCGCGATGACCGAGTCGGACATCGAGGCCGTGATCGCCGCGTACGCCGACGCGGCGATCACGGCCGCCGAGATCGGCTTCGACGCGATCGCAATCCACGGCGGCCACGGCTACCTGCTGGACTCGTTCCTGTGGGCCTCGACGAACCTGCGGGACGACGCGTGGGGCGGAGACCTGCAGCGGCGCACCGCGTTCCCCGTCGCCGTGCTGCGGGCGATCCGCGAGGCGATCGGCGAGGACCTGCCGATCATCTACCGTTTCTCGCAGCACAAGCAGCAGGACTTCGCCGCGCGCCTCGCCGAGACGCCCGAAGAGCTGGGCGCCATCCTCGGTGCCCTCGTCGATGCCGGGGCGGATGTTCTCGACGCCAGCTCCCGCCGATTCGACGCCCCGGCGTTCGAGGGTAGCGACCTGTCGCTGGCCGGCTGGGCCAAGCGCACCACCGGTGCGATCACGATGGCCGTCGGTTGCGTCGGACTCGGCAAGTCGCTGCGCGACGGCCGCCTGGCCGGGCCGACGGTGGAGTCCGTCGACAATCTCGACGAGCTCGAACGACGCCTGGCCGCAGACGAATTCGACCTCGCCGCGATCGGGCGCCTGCACCTCGCCGACCCGCGCATCGCGGAGACGCTGCGCGCAGGCGGTCCGCTGCCCGAGTTCGACCGCCGCGTCCACGAGGCCGTCCTCACCTAGTCGACGGTGCCGGGCGGCCCCTCATTCCGCCCGGCACCGTCTTCCGCCACCGCTCCACCCGCCCCGTTCTCGGTGCGCCCGGAGGACCGCCGCACCCTCACGGGTAACCGATTTCGGGTCCTCCGGTTCTTCGAGTCCTGGCGATTCTTCGACGCCCCCTCGGGTCCGTCGATTCACCAACCCTTGACCGCGGTCCCGTCCCACCCCGGATCCGCCAACAGCTCCGGTGCCGGACCGACGAAGGCGCGCGCGGCGTCGTTGTCACCAGCGAGGGTGAAGCGCAACCACGCGGTGAGGTACCCGCGGAATCCACCTCCGTCGGTCGGCCAGTTGTGCCCCACCCCCAGCAGGCGGCCGCGGGCCGCGGGACCCGGGCTCAGGCCCTGGTAGGCGGCCTGCGGAATGGCCGTCGAGACCGGATCCTCGGCCCCGGTCAGATAGAACACCGGACCGGTCAGGCGAGTCACGTCGATCACGTCGACGGGCCGAGTGGCCCACCAGGGGTCGGGCAGGTCGAGCACGGCGGTGGAGGTGATGAGCCCGTCGGAGTCGGTGCTGGCGTTGATCGAACCCCCGGCGCCCTGCGAATGTCCGACCGCGGCGACGTGAGCGATGTCGATGCGATCGTGAAAGACGCTCGCCGGGTTGTCGTTCTGCGCCAGGATGTAGCGCGCTGCCGCC
This sequence comes from Rhodococcus sp. NPDC003348, assembly GCF_053589375.1. Classification (NCBI taxonomy): domain Bacteria; kingdom Bacillati; phylum Actinomycetota; class Actinomycetes; order Mycobacteriales; family Nocardiaceae; genus Rhodococcus; species Rhodococcus sp. NPDC003348. Next base: position 39,488 of record NZ_JBSFRT010000050.1, on the reverse strand, counting down.
AGGATCTCGGTCCCGTCGCCGGTGACGCTGCTGTCGGCGACCACGACGACGAAGCCCCAGGATGCCAGGTGGCGTAGCAATTCCTCGTACTGCCTGTACGTCGCGTAGCTTCCGTTGCCGAAGGTGACCACCGGATGGCGGTCGGGACCGGTGGCGATGTCGGCGGGATGGAACACCTGATATCCGGGCACCGCAACCGATGTGACGGCGTGCATGCCGGTGGCCGCGTAGCGCTCGCTGACGGGTTGCCGCTCGGGAGTAGCGGGAGCCACCGGCGCCGCGGGAGCCGATGCGAGCGCCGGCGCCGAGAATCCGGACGCCATCGGCATCGCGATCATCGCGCTGACGATCAGTGTCCGGGCACATCGGGTGGAGGGCAGCAGAGGTCGCCGTAACGTCACGGACCCACCCTACCCACCGAGGTCGGAGGAGAAGTGGGTGTCGAGCGCCGGCGTGGAACCGGTTCGCAGAACCGGCTACTCGTCCCCGCTGGCACGCGGAAGCAACACCCGGAACACCGCTCCCCCGCTGTCGGGGGACTCCACGGTCACGGTGCCACCGTGCGCGGCGACGAGGGCAGCGACGATGGACAGGCCCAGCCCGCTGCCGCCGGACTGCCGGGTGCGGGACGAGTCGGCCCGGTAGAACCGCTCGAACACGCGGTCGCGCGCTTCGGCGTCGAGGCCCGGCCCGGTGTCGGCGACCTCGAGCAACGCGTGCTCGCCGACGGTGCCGACCCGCACCGTTATCGCGGCGTCGGCGGGCGTGTGGCCGAGAGCGTTGCCCACGAGGTTCGTCAGCACCTGACGGATCCGGGCGTCGTCGCCGAGCACCTCCGGCCGCCCCGGGCCGTCGACGACCTCCAGCGCGATGGACCGCTCGGGGGCGATGGCCCGGGCCGCGTGAACGCCGTCGGCCGCGACCGTCAGCAGATCGACCGGGACCTGTTCGAGTGGACGCTGCGCGTCGAGCCGGGCCAGCATCAGCAGGTCCTCGACGAGCAGGCCCATCCGGGACGCCTCGGACTCGATCCGCGACATCGCCTGACCGGCATCGGGAATCGCACCCTGCCGATAAAGTTCCGCGAATCCGCGGATCGTGGTGAGCGGGGTGCGCAGTTCGTGGCTGGCGTCGGCGACGAACCGCCGCATCTTCTCCTCGGAGCGGCGGGCCGACTCCTCGGACGCCTCGGTCGCGGCGAACGCCGTCTGGATCTGCTCGAGCATCCCGTTCAGCGCGACCGTCAGCCGACCGACCTCCGTGCGGTCCTCACGGATCGGGATCCGTTGGTGCAGACGCCCTTCCGCGATCGCGGCCGCGGTCTCCTCGACCTCCACGAGTGGTCGCAGGCTGCGGCGGACCACGAAGTACCCGATCACCCCCAGCGCGACGAGGACCACGACACCGATTCCGATCTGCAGACCGATCAGCCGTTCCACGGTCGCGTCGACGTCGCCGAGTCGCACCGCGACCGTGACGGCGCCGTCCGGCGTCGTCGACGTCAGCACCCGCCAGTGCTTGTCCGGGTCGCCGATCGAGCCGACCGTCGCCGGTCCCGACCCGGTGTACCCGGTGAGATCCGGATCGACCGGCAGGTCGTTGATCTCACGGGTGGCCCCGTCCGGGGTTTCGCTGCGCACGTAGAACTGGCTCGGAGGGCGTGACGGCCCCGGCTCCGAGTCCGGTGGCGGCAGCGGGTGCAGGCGGGGTTTCGCCCAGGTGTGCGACGCGTCCCGCAGCGAGGTGTCGATCCGGGAGATCAGCGAGTTCTTCATCGCCGAGGTCACCGCCACCCCGGACGCGAGCAGGCCCAGCGCAGCCAGCACCAGCAGCGCCGCCACCAGCGTCACCCGCAGAGGCGGCCGGCGCACTCCGCGCATCCGCGCTACCTCGGCTCACGCATGACGTACCCGACGCCACGCAGGGTGTGGATCAGGCGCGGCTCGGTGGTGTCCACCTTGCGGCGCAGGTACGACACGTAGGACTCGACGACACCGACCTCGCCGCCGAAGTCGTAGTGCCAGACGTGGTCGAGGATGCGGGGTTTGCTCAGCACCACACCGGCGTTGACCATGAAGTAGCGCAGCAGGGTGAACTCGGTCGGCGACAGCGACACCTGCTCCCCCGCCTTCCACACCTCGTGGGTGTCGTCGTCGAGCTCGATGTCCGCGAACGTGATCCGGGACGATTCGACGACGTTCGGGTCCCGGGTCACGCGGCGCAGGATCACCCGCAGCCGGGCCACGACCTCCTCGAGGCTGAACGGCTTGGTGACGTAGTCGTCGGCGCCGAGGGTCAGCCCTGTCACCTTGTCCTCGACGGCGTCCTTCGCGGTGAGGAACAGGACCGGGGCGTCGATGCCGTCGGCACGCAGCCGGCGCAGCAGGCCGAAGCCGTCCATGCCGGGCATCATCACGTCGAGGATCATCGCGTCGGGCCGGAACGCCTTCGCCTTGTCGAGTCCCTCGGCCCCCGCGGACGCGGTCTCCACCTCGAAACCCTGGAAGCGCAGACTCACCGACAGCAACTCGACGATGTTCGGCTCGTCGTCGACGATCAGGATCTTTGCATCGGGTTTGGTGACAGTCACTACGCCATCATCACCCCGATCCCTGTCCGGTCGCTGATCGCCATCTGGGAGTTTCCTGTGAGCCTCTGGTCAGATCGCTCACATCCGCTACTCCCCCCGTGTGAGCCGTTGCTACGGTGGAAGCGTCAACGACGACATCCGGACGAGCGCACCGTACCCGGCCAGCGAAAAGACGGTGCCTGGGAGGGATTTCGTCATGGCCTGGATTGTTCTCGTCATCTCAGGTGTCCTCGAAGCCGTGTGGGCGACCGCCCTCGGCAAGTCCGACGGCTTCACCCGGCTGGCCCCCTCCGTCGTGTTCGGCGTCGCGATCGTCGCGAGCATGGCGGGCCTGGCGTACGCGATGCGGACGCTGCCTGTGGGCACGGCCTACGCGGTGTGGGTCGGCATCGGTGCCGCACTGACCGTTGGATATGCGATGGTCACCGGCAGCGAATCCGCGTCGGTGATGAAGGTGCTGCTCATGCTCGGCATCGTCGGCTGTGTGGTCGGCCTCAAGGCCCTGCACTGACCCGCGACGGATCCGGTCGGCGTCCGTAATCGGCGGTTACAGTGATCGCATGAACCTGGTGGCGATGGTCACACTGCCGGCGAGGGTGGGCCTCCTGCTCACCGACACCGCGCTGGGCGTGGCCGAGTCGGCCCTGGGTGCGGCGCGCGTGGTGGTGTCCGCGTCGGTGACCGGCGACGTGGCGGGCCTCGGCGGCCTTGCCGCCGCGAACCCGTCCGGCCCGCTCAAGCTGCTGCAGCAGGTCGCCGAACTCGCCTCCGATCAGCGTCCGCTCGGGCAGGCGATGCGCCCGGGCGGTCCTGTCGACCGGCTCCTCGAACCGGGCGGCGTCGTCGACCGGCTCACCGCGCCCGGGGGCACCCTGGAACGGATCATCGAACCGGGCGGCCCCCTCGAACGCCTCCTCGCCCCGGGCGGGCCGGTGGAGCGCCTGCTCGACGAGGACGGCCCCGTCGAGCGGCTCCTCGCCCCCGGCGGCCTGCTGGATCGGCTCACGGCCGAGGACGGCCCGCTCGAACGACTCACCGCGACCGCCGGACCACTCGAAACCCTCACCAAGGAGGGCGGCATCATCGACCGTGCCCTCGAGGAGGGCGGCGTGCTCGAGTCCCTGCTCGCCAAGGATGGCCCGCTGGAACGGATCATCGCCGAGGGCGGTCCACTCGACCAGATCGTGTCGCTGTCGGAGACCCTCACCTCCCTCGCCCCGAACCTGGAACAGATGGGCGACAGCATCGAAATGCTCCGGGAGACCGTCGGTGTCCTCAGCGCCGCCGTGGGGCCGCTCGGTGAACTCGCGGGCAGACTGCCCGGCCGCTGGCTCAAGAGCGGCCGGCCGAACGCGACCGAATTGCACTAGCCCCCAACGGCCCCGTCGTCAGGTGCTCGTCGTCGTCAGGTGCTCGTCGAGGAATCCGTAGACCCGGCGCCAGGCGTCCCGGGTCTGCTCCTCGCCGTACGCGAACCCGACGACCCGCAACAGCGGTGCCGCGGGACCGGCGGGCAGGTGGTTGGCGAAACTGTGCCCGACCCCGGAATACGTCTTGACGTCGTGCGGAATTCGCTGCCGGTCGAGGGCGGCGGACAGTTTCGCGCCTGCCCGCGGCAGGATCGGGTCGCGGGAACCGTAGCTGGCGACGATCGGGCAGGCCCCGCCGAGCGCCTCGTCCAGGTGCCGCGGCAACGGGCCGTAGAAGGGAGCGGACGCATCGAAACCCATGGGCGACAACGCCAACGCGAATCCACCGCCCATACAGAATCCGACCACCGCGACCGCGCCCGTGCAGTCCGAGCTCGCCCGCAGGTGATCGCGGGCGGCGAGCAGGTCCGTGAACGCCCGCCCCCGCCGGCGGATCAGGTCGCGGAACACGCCCGTCATGCAGCGCGCGACGCCGCCGCGCGAGTAGAGGTCCGGAGCCAGCGCCAGGTAGCCGTGGTCGGCGATGTCCCGTGCGATGCCGCGGATATCGGCGCCGAGGCCGAGCGCGTCGTGCACCACCACGACGCCCGGGTGCGGGCCGTCGCCGTCCGGCCGTTCGAGTACCGCGTCGATCGCGCCGTCCGGAGTGTCGATGGTGAGTGCTGGCATCGCTGACCTCCGGGCCGGATAGGGCGTCGGGTCAGGATAGCCGCCTCACCGCGGATCGGTTGGCGCCTCGGCCTCATTCGCGTCCCGCAGTCGGTCGAGCTCCGCCTCCACCGCGACCAGTCGCCGGTACAGCGCCTGGACGGCGGCCATGCAGACGCCGTTCGCGTCGACCTGGGCGATGCTGCGGTCCGAGGACCCCAGCCCGAAGGTCTGGGCGAAATCCTGCGCCATCGGCCCGAGGTGCCGGACCGATTCGTGGTCGAACCGGTAGGTCCACACACTGAGCGGGAGGCCGGCCAGGCGTTCGAGCACCTCGTTCGCCCCCTCCGGAACTCCGGATTCGGCCGCGACGCCACGGCGCCGGGCCGCGTGGGACCGCAGCCACGCGAGGGGATGGTGGACAACCACCGTCGATTGGCGGCCGTCCCGGTCACTCACCGGACGGTCAGGGCCGCAGCGGGCGGATGTGATGCTTTGCTCTGACGTCGCTGAGCAGAATCCCGATGCCGGCTCCGAGCAGGCTGATTCCGATACTCACCGCTGCCGCGCCGAGGCCGATCGCGAGTCCAAGCATGATTCCTCCAAGGCTCTCGTCGAGTCGATCGTCGGGGCGGCCTCGCGTGGGGCGGCCCCCACGAATGAACAATTCCACGCTCGTCCTCCCGCGGACCGATTGCAACAGTCCGACCGATGTCAGGTTTCCCCGGACGGTCTGATACAGATACCGGTCATGAAGCGCATCGTTTTCGCCGCAATCGCGGCCGCCTCCGTGTCCCTGCTCGCCGTCGGCTGCGGGTCGGACACCGACTCGACCGACACGTCGGCGGACGCCACGACGGCCGCATCGTCGTCGGACGATTTCGCGGAAACCGCTGCCACCGGCGACGTCTACGTCGACACCTGCAACGGCGTGTCCGCCTACATCCAGACACTCAAGGAATCCGGGCTCACCGCCGAGGAGAACTCGCCGGAGGCGATCGGCGAGGAGTTCATCACGCTGGCGAAGGCAGAGCCGGACTGGGCGGGCAAGTCCGAGCAGGACAAGGCGGACTTCGAACGTGGAGTGAAGGCCGCGGTCGCCGGTAGCTGCTGAGCGTCCACCGGCCCACGCGCCCCCGACGACTCCGGTCGCGGGGGCGCGCTGCGTCGGAGGCAGGGACCGCGGTCATCCCCGCTCGAGGAAAAGACCGACCAAACCGCGAGCATACAATTGGCAAAATGGAAGCGCGGACAGTGAACAACCCCGCCCTGCGGCGGGAGGCGCTGTCCCGATGGGCGCTCGCTTGGGATCCGCTGCTCGATCGCACGGAGCTCACCGGATGGGCCGGTCAACTGTCGGAGGTGATGACCGCGGTGGTAGACAGCGCCGTGATCTGGTCTCCCACCACGGACACCATCGTCGCTCCCCGTTCGCGCTCGTCGACCGATCTCGACGGGCGCATGTGGCGCGCCATCGAGTTGCTGACCGGAATCGAGCCGTGACGACAGGCGAGGGCGTCGGTGCAGCCACGAAATTCACCCCAGGTTCACCCCCGAATCCGCGCGGCGGCTACGCATCAGCAACCCCGATTCGCGCTACCGTTCCTTCACGTCGTTCTTGCCCTCCCCGGCGAACGACGCAGGCCCACCGGACCGAGCCCCCAATTCGGCCGGTGGGCCACAGCCCCAACTCGGCGGCATGAAAAAGGCCCTGAACTGCGGTTCGCAATTCAGGGCCTTGATGGAGCCCCCTGTCGGGATTGAACCGACGACCTTTCGCTTACAAGGCGAGTGCTCTACCACTGAGCTAAGGAGGCGGACAAAGCGCGCCCATCATATCCATCCGCCTCACGGACACTGAAAACCGGCGCGGCAAACGTCCTCCTCGCCGCGCACCTCACCCAACCTTCGAAGCGAGGACGTCGAGGTAGTGCTGGTTGTACATGACACCGAGGACGTTGCCGAAGGGGTCGACGACCGAGGCGGTGACGAATCCCGGTCCGCGTTCCAGGGGCTTGTCGTGGACGCTGGCCCCCAGCGAGAGCAGTCGCTCGAAGGCGGCCGTGGCGTCATCCACGTGCCAGTAGACGATCTGGCCTGCGGGCTGCTCGGTGCGGGCGTGCGGCGCGAACCGGGCGTCGACGATGCCGAGTTCGTGCTGGAGGTCGCCGATACGGAACTCGACGTACGCGGTGCGCCCGTCGACGTCGCGGGCGAAGTAGGGCTCGATTCCGAGCACCTCGGTGTACCAGTCCTTGGCGGCCGCGACGTCGTCGGCGAAGAAGCTGACAGTGGTGAGTCCTCGCAACATCGGTGATTCCCTTCGGTTCTGCCTGCAGTGGCCTGTTCGGTTGATGACGAGATCCATCCTCACGGTCAAAGCGCTCATCAACTGAGCACTTTGTTTGGGAAACTCGACGACATGCGCGCAGACCGTCTCGTCGCCACCCTCCTGCTGATGCAGTCCCGCGGACGGGTCACCGCGGCCGAGGTCGCCGACGAACTCGAGGTGTCCGTCGCGACGGCCCGCCGCGACCTGGAGGCCCTGTCCGCGGCGGGCATCCCGGTGTACCCGCAGGCTGGGCGAGGCGGCGGCTGGTCCCTCGTCGGCGGTGCCCGCACGGACCTGTCCGGTCTGTCCGCGACCGAAGCGCAGGCCCTGTTCCTGCTCGTCGGCCCGGCGGCGGCCGTGTCGTCCGAGGCGAAGGCCGCGCTGCGCAAGCTCGTCCGTGCGCTGCCCCAGACGTTCCGGGCCGACGCCGAGGCCGCCGCAGAGGCCGTGATGATCGACCCGACCCGCTGGGGCGAACGCGAACGCGACCGGCCGGAGGTGGTCGCACTGCTACAGGACGCCGTGGTCCGCCGGCGCAAGGTCCGGCTCGCCTACGTCAACGGCGCGAGATCGCGCAGCGAGCGGCTCGTCGAGCCGTGGGGCCTGGTCACCAAGGACGACACCTGGTACCTGATCGCGGGGACCGACCGTGGCCGACGCACGTTCCGGGTGGATCGGATCGCCGAGGCGCAGACCACCGACCATCCCGCCGGGCGACCCGACGACTTCGAACTCGCCGCGACCTGGGAGGAGGTGGTCGGGAAGATGGAGGAGCGGCGATCGACCACCTGGGCGACCGTGCTGATCGAACCGCGATTCGTACCGATCCTGCGTGACCACTTCGGCCGCCACTGCCACGCCGACGGCGACACCGACGACGGCCGCGCCCGTGTCCGCCTGGCCGCCCCGACCCCGCTGGACATCGCCCGCAACCTCGCCGGCTGGGGCGCGGCGGTCGAGGTGCTCGAACCGCAGACCGTACGAGACGAGCTGGCGCGGATCGGCACCGAACTGGCCGGGCGGTATGCCTAGGGCACCGCACCGTAAGGCGGGCGACGCCGCGCCCCGCGCGTCCACGCCCCGTCGCCCGGGAACCGATAGCGTGAAGGCCATGAGTACCTCCGAGATCGCCACGGTCCTCGCGTGGCACGACGCGCTGAACGCCTCCGACCTCGACACCCTGCTGGCGCTCTCCAGCGACGACATCGAGATCGCCGACGCGGAGGGGGCGGGCCAGGGCCTCGGCGCGCTGCGGGAATGGGCATCGACCGCCGGGCTGACGCTCGATCCCGGCCGCATGTTCGTGCACGAGGGAGTGGTGGTCGTCGAGGAGGCGACCAAGGTCGCGGCCCGCCCCGGCGAGACGACCACCATGGCCATGGCCTTCCGGGTCGTGCACGACCAGGTCACCTCGGTCTTCCGGCACGACGACCTGGCCGCCGCGTTCGAAGCGACCGACCTGACGGAAGCGGACCTGGTGTCCTGACGTGTCGAGGTGGCGCAGTGTCCTCGACACACTGAGCAACCTCGTCGGAGAACGCGCTGTCGTCGACGAACCGGTCGCCGCGCCCACTCCCCTGCGGCCGATCGACCTCACCGACGATGCACGGGTCGCCGAGGTGCTCGATCTGGCGGTGCGCTCGGGCGAGGTGCTACTCGCGGCCGGGACGTCCGTCGCCGACACCACCACCCAGATCCAGTTCGTCGCCGCGACCTACGGGCTGGCCCGCTGCGACGTCGACGTCACATACAACTCGATCCGCGTCAGCGCGCACCGGGGTCCGACGATGCCCCCTGCCACCAGCATGCGGATCGTGCACTACCGATCGCACGACTTCACCCGCCTCGCCGCGGTCGACAAACTGACCCGTCAGCTGCGCACCGAGGCGATCGACCCGGCGATCGCGCTGGCGGAGATCAGCGCGATCAACCGGGCACCCCACCCCTACAACCGCTGGGTCGCGACATTCGGCTGGTCCGCCATGGCCGCCTCGGTGTCCGTGCTGCTGGGCGGCGGCGCGCTCGTCGCACTGATCAGCTTCCTGACGACCGCGGTCATCTACCTGATGAACCTGGGACTGAACCGGATCGGGCTGCCGTTCTTCTTCCAGCAGGTGGCGGGCGGTTTCGTGGCGGCCGCCCCGGCCGGAGTGCTGTACGCGCTGCGCGATCCACTCGATCTCGACGTCAAACCGTCGCTGGTCATCGCGGCAGGTGTGACCGTGCTGCTGTCCGGCCTGGCGCTGGTCGGATCGGTGCAGGACGCGATCACCGGCTCCCCGGTCACGGCAGTGGCACGGTTCTTCGAGGTGCTGATGATGACCGGCGGGATCATCGCCGGCGTGGCGATCTCGCTGCGGATCGCAGCGGCACTGGGGACTCCGCTGCCGGACACCACCCCGGCACCGATCTCACCCAGTTTCAGCGAAACGCCCGTGCAGGTCGCCGCGGGTGCGTTCACGGCGTTGTTCTTCGCCCTCGCCTGCTACGCCGAGCGCCGGGCGCTCCTGGTGGCAGGGCTCAGCGGCGCCGCGGGCATCCTCGTCTACTACTCCGTGCGGCTGATCCTGTCGATCGGACCGGTGGTCGGCACGGCCATCGCGGCGACGGTGGTCGGGTTCGTCGGCGGCCTGCTCGCCCGGCGGGCACTGACGCCGCCGCAGGTGATCGCGGTCGCGGGCATCACCCCGCTGCTGCCGGGACTCGCCCTGTACCGCGCTCTCTACGCACTGCTGAGCGACGAGTTGCTACTCGGCATCAGTGCCCTGCTGTCGGCGTTCGGCATCGGCGTCGCACTCGCGGCCGGGGTCACGCTCGGTGAGTGGATGGCCCGCACCCTGCGGCGGCCGCGCATGATGCGCAGAACGGAAGCGCTCCGGCACCCGATCCTGCAGAGAATGCAGAACGGGCCCGGAGCGCGGAACCTCTGGTTTCGGCGTTGATCTGCCGGCACCGCCGGCGTGTTGATCCGCCGGCACCGCCGGCGTGTTGATCCGCCGGCACCGCCGGCGTGTTGATCCGCCGGCACCGCCGGCGTGTTGATCTGCCGTCACCGCCGGCGCGGTGACTAGCCGTTTCCGGCGGCCTTGTCCTTCTCCATCGCCTCACGCAGGCTCTTCGGCCGCATGTCGGTCCAGTTCTTCTCTACGTACTCGACGCAGGCCTGGCGGGTGTCCTCACCGAAAACCACGCGCCAGCCCTGCGGCACGTCGGAGAAGGTGGGCCACAACGAGTGCTGGTCCTCGTCGTTGACGAGCACATAGAAGCGGCCGTCTTCGTCGTCAAAGGGATTCGTGCTCATTTGGCCTCGCTTGTCGCAAACTCGTTCGTGGTGCTCTCCACCCCTGTGGAAGTCTCGACCCTATCAAGGTCGAAGTCCGCTGATCGATTTATCACGATGGAATTCAAGATCTCTCCCGCGCGGACCGCCACGTTCGACAGCAGCGAGGCCGTCAAGCCGTGGGTCTTCTCGGTCCCGCCCTGAAGGTAGATGCCGGCGCGCACGTCGGCCGGGGTGTCGAGACGGTAGTCGCGGGCGACCCCGGTGACCACGTCACCGGCCGGTGCGAATTCCCCGAGCAGCTCGCGGAGCGGCGCAGGCGCGAAGCCGGTGGCCAGAACGAGCGCGTCGCAGGTCAGCGTGTCGGTGAGTCCGTCGAGGTTGCTCCGGATCCCCACCTCGATGGCGTCCTCACCGTCCTGCACGGACACGACGTCCGACGCCCGATGCATGAACAGCCGCCGCTTCCCGCTGACCAGTTCCTGGTACTCGGCGGTGTACAGCTCGTTGATCAGGTCGATGTCGACGACGGAGTAGTTGGTGCCCTTGTGCAGGCCGAGCAGCCGCTCCCGTTCGAGGGGGCTGGCGCCGTGGAACTCGTCGACGGTGGACGGATCGAAGATCCGGTTGGCGTACGGGCTGTCGTCGGCGGGACTGTACCCGTACCGCGAGAACACGCTGTGCACCTCGGCCTGCGGGTAGTTCCGATGCAGGTACTGCACCACCTCGGCGGCGCTCTGTCCGGCGCCGAGCACCGCGAACCTCTGGTGCCGGACCTCGGGCATCTGCTCGAGGTGGAACAGGAACTTGTGATTGTGGAAGCAGCGCGGCGACGGCGTTGCCCATTCCGGCAGCCGCTCGCGCAGGCCTGCGCCGACCGCAATGTTTCGGGCGTACAGGGTCTGGCCGTCGGCGGTGTCAATGGCGAATTCGTCGACGGTGCCGTCACCGGAGCGGACCCCGCCGATCCCGGTGACCGCCACCCCGTACCGGACGTCGGCGTCGACGCGCTCGGCCGCCCACTGCAGGTAGTCGTTGAACTCGTGCCGGGTCGGGAAGAACGTCTGGTGGTTGACGAAGTCGACCAGCCGACCCCGATCGAAGAGGTAGGAGAAGAAGCTGTAGGTGCTCGCCGGGTTGCGGAAGGTCACCAGATCCTTCGGGAACGCGATCTGCATGGTGGCTCCGTCGAGGAGCATGCCCGGATGCCAGACGAACCGGTCCTGCCGCTCGACGAAGCGCGCCCGCACCCGGTCCTCGGGTGCGCAGGTCGCGTTGTGTTCCTCGATCGCGATGGCGAGTGCGAGGTTCGAGGGCCCGAACCCGACCCCGACGATGTCCAACACTTCGGACCGGGAATCCCCGGCCGTCCGAGTCGAAGTCATGGCAGCAGTCCATCCTCGCCGTGGTGCGCGGCGGTCCCGTTGTTCCCAGCGCCCCGCGGTCGATCCGAGGCCCCCGTATTAGTAGCGCAGCCTACCCTAATACTCAACGGGTTCCGTGTGCGAGGCGCGGGCCGGAACCAGCCCTCGAGGAACCTGAACCAGCCCGTGCGGAACCGGACCTAGCCCTTGAGGAAGTCGAGGATCGCGGAGTTCACCGCGTCCGGGCGCTCGAGGTAGCCGTAGTGACCGCAGTCTTCCAACTCGACGTACTGGGCACCCGGGATGGCCTTCGCGACCTCCGCGGCCAGGGTCGGCGCCAGCAGGCGGTCGTCAGCGAATCCGATCGCCAGGCACGGCACCGTGATCCTGCCGTACACGGACAGCCGGTCCCCGAAGTCGTCGAGGTTCTTCTGCGCCCGGACACCGGGCGAGGACTCGCCCTTCGAGAACGCGAAGATGTCGAGCCAGTCCTGCGCGGCCATCGGGTCGACCAGCGAGGCCGGCGACAGGTTCAGCACGGCCGTGATCGCCGCCCGGTACGAATCGGGCAGGACGATGCCCTGCCGATCCAGTTCCCGCTCACCCTCGGACAACGCCTTCTGCAGCGTGTCCCGGCGGCCGTGCGCGGCGAGGAAGACGGCCTTGCGAACCAGTTCCGGTCGGGAAAGTGCCAGTTCCTGGGCGATCCGGGCGCCGAGAGAGGTGCCGACGACGTAGGCCGGGCCGCCGAGGTGCTCGATCAGCGCGGCGGTGTCCGCCACCAGATCCTCGATCGTGAAACCGTCCGCGCATTCGTCGGTCGGCGCGATGCCGCGATTGTCGAACGTGCACACCCGGTAGCCCGCGGCGACCAGCGCAGGCACCTGGTGAAGGTCCCACACCCGGCCGGGGCTGCCCGTGCCCATGATCAGCACGACCAGATCACCGGAGCCCTTGACCTGGTAATTCAGCTGAATCCCGTTGATCGTGGCGAGCGGCATGAACAGACCTTTCCGAGGACGGCAACGACGCTGGTCACCGTACCCTGCGGCGGCCCGCCCGAACCCAGTGCATGGTGCACGCGAAGGCATGCTGAACGATCGACCAGAAACGCCTTCGGGCGGACCCGCGCCCTTGTAGCCTCGCACCGAGTTTCCCGGTCCACGAGGAGCACGATGAGTTCAGCACGCTCGACCCGTAGGTACTCACGCGCGATGGGCTTCACCCTCGCCGCCGCGATCGCAGCGATCCCCGCGCTCGCCGGCACCGCCTCCGCAACGCTGGTCGGCACCGCCTCCGCGGCCTCGGTGGACTGGGGCGACCTGAAGTCGGGATCGAGCAACTTCGGATCATCCGGCGAACAGCCGACACTTCCCGAGATCCCGCCGCCCTCCGCGGCCGCGATCCGGCTGGACGAGGCCAGGAACTTCCGCGACATCGGTGGCTACCGCACCTCCGACGGCCAGACCGTCCGCACCGGCCTGGTGTTCCGATCGAACAAGCTCAGTTCCCTCAGCGACTCCGACCAGGCCAAGCTGACCGCCGCGAACCTCACCCTCGACGTCGACCTGCGCAATGCGTCCGAACGCAAGGAGGCCCCGGACCGGATCCCCGCCGGCATCCGCTACCAGGTCGCGGACGTCGTCAGCCTCGAGAACGGCATCGGCTTCCACGAGGCCGTGCCACTGACCCTCGGGCGCGCCCTGATCGACGCCGCGACCAGCGGCTCGTCGGACATCGGACAAACCATCGGCTATCCGTTCATGGTCAACTACCGCGGATCGGACGTCGCGTTCCACGACCTGATCACGGCGATCGCGAACAACCCCGACGGCGCCACCGTCTACCACTGCAGCGCGGGCAAGGACCGCACCGGCTGGAGCACCGCGATCCTGCTGAGCATCCTCGGCGTGCCCCGCGACGTGATCAGCGCCGACTTCATGGCATCCAACGCCTATCTCGGCCGCGACGACGCCGTCGAACTGTCCTGGCTGAACGCCGCCTACGACCAGGCCGAGCGGATCTACGGCAGCATGGACGCCTACATTCGCGAGGGACTGGACATCGACCAGGCGACGATCGACACACTGCGCGCCAAGCTGCTCGTCTGACCGCGCCCGGACACGGTGGTCATCGCCCGCCCGGGCCCGAGAAGTGAGTGAACCCTAAACCAGACGGAACTGGCGCCGAGGGGCCCCGTTCTCTTAGAGTCGCGGGCAGAAATCCCCGGCTGCGCGTCCCGCAGCTTCCCCCTGGAGGAACCGGCATCATGGCCACCAAGACGACCACCGAGAACGACATCCCCGACGAGGAACTCGAACCCGTCACCGACGAAACCGCGCGACAGGCGCAGCGCGTCGTCGCCGCATATGCCGCAGACGCCGACGAATGCCGCATGTTGCTGTCTATGCTCGGCATCGGCCCCTCGGCCAAGATCGACTAGGTCGCCGACGCTGCCGGTCCGGCAGCGCGGCTTATGGAACAGGATCACAGTGGGCTCAGCCGCTTCGGAATTCGTCGTCGTCGCCAACCGGCTGCCCGTCGATCTGGAGAAGCTGCCGGACGGCAGCACCCGCTGGAAGCGCAGCCCCGGCGGACTGGTCACCGCCCTCGAACCCATCCTCCGCGGCAACAGCGGAGCATGGGTGGGCTGGCCCGGCGTCCCCGACACCGACCTCGAGCCGATCGTCGAGGACGGCATCGAGATGCACCCGGTCGCGCTGAGCTCCCAGGAGGTCGCGGACTACTACGAGGGCTTCTCGAACGCCACCCTGTGGCCGCTCTACCACGACGTGATCGTCCGCCCGGAGTACCGGCGCGAATGGTGGAACGCCTATGTCGAGGTCAATCGCCGTTTCGCGGAGCAGACGGCCGAGGCGGCCGCCGAGGGCGCGACCGTCTGGATCCAGGACTACCAGCTGCAGCTGGTCCCGAAGATGCTGCGGATGCTCCGGCCCGATCTGACCATCGGGTTCTTCCTGCACATCCCGTTCCCCCCGGTTGAACTGTTCATGCAGATGCCGTGGCGAACGGAGATCGTCGAAGGTCTGCTCGGCGCCGACCTGATCGGCTTCCACCTGCCCGGCGGGGCGGAGAACTTCCTGTTCCTCGCCCGTCGCCTGCTGGGTCACCAGACCTCCCGCGGCACCGTCGGGGTGCGGTCGAAACTCGGTGTCGTGCAGGTCGGTTTCCGCACCGTCCGGGTCGGCGCCTTCCCGATCTCCATCGACTCCGGCGCGCTCGACGTGCAGTCCCGCACCAAGGCGATCCGCGACCGCGCCCGGCAGATCCGCAAGGAACTCGGCAACCCGAAGAAGATCATGCTCGGCGTCGACCGTCTCGACTACACGAAAGGCATCGACGTCAGGCTCGACGCCCTGCACGAGCTCATTGCCGAAGGCCGGGTCGATCCCGCGGAGACCGTGATGGTCCAGCTGGCGACCCCGAGCCGGGAACGCGTCGAGTCGTACGTGCAGATGCGCGGCGAGATCGAGATGACGGTCAGCCGGATCAACGGCGAGTACGCGGAGGTCGGCCGGCCGGTCGTCCACTACATCCACCGTCCGATCGCCCGCGACGAGCTGATCGCGTTCTTCGTCGCCGCTGACGTGATGCTGGTGACGCCGCTGCGCGACGGCATGAACCTGGTGGCCAAGGAGTACGTGGCCTGCCGCAGCGACCTCGGTGGCGCGCTGGTGCTCAGCGAGTTCACCGGTGCCGCCGCCGAACTGCGCCAGGCGTTCCTGTGCAACCCGCACGATCTCGAAGACGTGAAGGACAAGATGGAGGCGGCGCTCACCCAGCCGCGCGAGGACGGTCGCCGGCACATGCGCGCCCTGCGTCGCCAGGTCCTCGCCCACGACGTCGACCGCTGGGCGAAGGCGTTCCTCACCGCTCTGTCCCGCGACTCGGTCGCCGGCCAGGCCCTGATGTCGACCGACCCGACCGACTGACCCGGGTACGAAAAATGGGGCGCCGCAGGATATTTCCTGCGGCGCCCCACTTTCGTGTCCCTGGGATCTACACCGGGGTGAGCCGCCCGGTCAGCCAGCGATCACCGTCCTTGTGCATCTCCATGCGAACCCGGCTGCCGGTGGTGGCCGCATCGGGAGCGTCGGAGCTGGTGGTGATCTGGTTGACGAACAGCAGCACCACCGCGTCGTCGGGGGTAGCGGAGACGACGGACCCGGCCTGCACGGTGGCCTGCACGGTCAGCTTCTTGTCCTTCGCACCCGGCGCGATGGTCTCCTGCACCAGGGTGTTGTACTCGTCCCGGAAGTCACCGGTCAGGCCGTCGGCCGCGGCGGCCAGCTGCTGATCGACCTCGTTGTAGTTGTAGGACAGCATCTTCGCGGCCTGGTCACTCGCCGCCGCCACCGCGTCGATGCGGGCCTGCTCGGTGGCCCGGTCCTTCAGGTATCCCGTAAACAGGATGCCGACGCCGACCGCGAGCGCGAGCACCAGCACGGCGGCCACGGCAGCGAGTGCCTTGGCGGTCGAGCCCGACTTCCCGACAACGGTTTCCGCCGACTCACCAACCGCAGTCTCGGTAACCGACTGCTCCGCACCGGTCGTGCCGGTCGCCGTGGGCTCCGTCACCGTCGACCCGTTCGTCTTCTTCTCGTCTTCGTTCATGGCACGAACTCCACCTTCGAGGCCGTCATGGTGCCACCGTCATCGGTGACGGTGACCCGCATGCGGAAGTCCCGCGGGCCGTTCTGCGTGCCGTCCGGGGTGCTGACGTCGGCGCGGGCGGCGACCAGCACCTTGCCGGTGTTGCCGTCCTGGCTCTCGAACCCGGCCTCGAGGATCTTGCCGACGGTGGTCACGCCGGCCTCCTGCACGACGCTGACGAAGGGATCCTCGCGTCCGTCGAACTCGGACCGGAATTCGCCGCTGGCGCCGGCCAGGATGCGCTCCACGTCCTCCTTGGCGGTGTCCGGCTTGATCGTGGTCAGGTTGAGCACGGTCTGACGGGCTGTCTGCACGAACGCATTTCGTTGTGCGTCCCGGTCGTTCGCGGCGTTTCGCTCAATCAACAGCCACACCGCGGACCCAACCAGGGCCACCACGAGCAGGCCCGCGAGCACCCACCCGAGACGGCCGCGGCGCGACCGGGCCGCCTCGGGCTCGGCCTCGTCGGCGACGTCCTCGCCCACGGCCGGCACGTCGGCCACCGTCTGCTCGTGCGCGGTCTGCTCCTGTGCGGCGGCCGAGGCCTGCGGCGCAGCGGCCTCGGGTGCCTCCCCTCCGGTCGCGGCAGCGCCGGTGTCCCGCAACGCAGTCGCGGCCGGAGCGAGCGCCTCCTTGCCCTCGGGCTCGGTGACCGCGGGCGCCGGAGCCTCCTTCGGAGGACCGGCGCTGCGGCTGGCCCGCCGGCGTGGAGCCGGATTGCTCTCGGGCGTCAGCCCTGCTGACGTGTCATCATCGTCTGCCACGTCGTGTCCTCTCTTGCTTTTCCACCCGACGCCAGCGCGGGCTGGGCGTACAGGCGGCCGTCGGGCCCGACGTATTTACCGGTTGTCGGGTCGTACGGGCGCGCCGTGGCGGGCACTCCCGAGGCTCCGTCGTACGACGCCGGAGCCGTCGTGTACGAGGGTACAGACGGATCCTGGACCGGACCGCTCGGCGGGTTGTTGCCCTGCGGAACGTATCCCGTGCGGCACTCCTCGACCGTGCCTGCGCGGCGGCCGGGGAACTCCTGGCACGGGTAGTTGCGCGCACCGCGGACCGCGGTGGGGTCGTCCGGTGCCACCTTGCAGAACAGGTCGGGCGGCGTGTCGGGGACAGATACTTCGTCGCCGGAACGCCACTGGTCGGGCGGGAGGAAGCCGGTGGTGCACGGCGGCGGATCGTTGGCCTGCAGGTAGAAGTTCGCGATCGCGCCGTCCTCGCGCGGTCCACTGAGCGCAGCGGTCATCAGCCCGGTGACCAGCGGCGGGTAGATCACCATGACCTGCTCGATGCTCTTGTTGTAGATCACGCCGACCTCACCCACGCTGACGAGGTTCGCCAGCAGCACCGGGAGGGTGGGCTGCAACTCCTGGAACAGTTCGGTGGCCTCCGCCGCGGCCTCCGGCCCCTTCTCGAGCAGGTCCCGGATCTGCGGGTCGCTGGCCCGCAACTGGTTGCTGAAGGTCACCAGATCGGCTGTCCAGGAGCGGATCGCATCGCTCGTGACCACCTGGGTGTCGAGCAGTGCGCCGGCCTGGTCGATCAGGGTCTTGGTGGCGTCGACGTTGGCGTTGGCCTCCTGCACGAACAGTCGCGCGGAGTCGATCAGCCGCTGCAGGTCCGGCCCGGCGCCGTTGAACGCCTTGAACGACTCGTCGACCACGGTGCGCAACTGGGTGTTCGAAATGCTCTTGACCAGGGTGTCGGCCTGGTCGAGCATCGCACCGACGTCCTGCGGCGTCGAGGTCCGGTCCATCGGAATCACATCACCGTCGGACAGGTACGGCTCGGAGTCGGAGCGCGGGATCAGGTCCACGTACTGCTCACCGATCGCGGACACGCTCTTGACCGCGGCATCGACGTCGGCGGGGATGTCGTAGCCGCTGCCGATCGAGAGCTTCGCGTCGACACCGTCCTCGGTGAGCACCACGTCCTCGACCTTGCCGATGTTGGTGCCGCGGAACGCGACGTTGGCGTTCGGGTACAAACCACCGGTGGACGGCAGCTGCACCGTCACCCCGAACTGCCCGATCCCGAACAGCGCGGGCAGGCGCACGTACTGCGTGGCCATCACGGCCAGCCCGATCACGGTGAGGATCGAGAAGATCACCAGCTGGGTGCGGACGAACTTCGTGAGCATCATGGTGTCGGCGCTCCTAGCTGCGGCAGGCCGGGAATCTGAATCTGCGGCAGCCCCGGAATCAACGGTGCGGGTGCGGGCTTCGGCTCCGCCTGGACGGGATTCGGGGCCTTCGGCGCGGGAGTCTGCAGCGGGTTGGCCGCCTCACCGGCGACGCCGGCGAACGCTCCCAGCGCACCTTCCACACCGGCGAGCCGGGTACCCGTGCTCGTCCCGCCGAGGAAGTTCGTGTCCAGCCGCTGGTTGGTCAAGTCGATCATCATCATCAGGTTGGCGTAGTCGCCGCGGAACACCTGGTCCAGGTTCTTCATCGCGAACGGGAACGTGAGCATCAGCGAGAGCACCTCGGTCAGCGCGTTGCCGGTGCCGGCCAACTGGTTCAGCAACGGGACGAGTGACTGCAGGTTCGCCTTCAGGTCGTCGCCGCTCTCGTTGATCACGCGGGTGGCGGTATCACTGAAGTTGCCCAGTGCGACAAGAGCATTGGTGAGGTTCTGCCGCTGACCCACCAGCACCTCCAGCGCCGGCGGGATCCCGTCCAGGGCGGCGGTGAGGATCTCACTCTGCTGGTTCACCGTGCCTGCCAGCCGGTCGATCCCTTCCATCGCGGAGATGATCTCGCCGCGCTGCGCGTCGAGGCTGCCGACGAGCTGGTCGAGCTGCGGCAGCAGATCCCGGATCGATTCCTCGCGGCCGCCGAGCGCCGCGTTCAGCTCACGGGTGATGTCGTTGATCTGCGCGAGCCCGCCTCCGTTGAGCACCACCGACAACGAGGACAGCGTCTGCTCGGTGGTCGGGTACGCCCCGGCCCGATCGAGCGGGATCACGTCTCCGTCCTGCAGCGTGCCCTTCGGCGCGACACCGGGCGGCGGTGCGAGCTCCAGGTGCTGAGAACCGAGCAGGCTGGTCTGGCCGATCTTCGCGGTCGCGTTGGCCGGCAGCTCCACGCCGGGATTGATCGACACGGTGACGAGGGCGTGCCAGTCCTGTACCTCGATACCGCTGACGGTCCCCACCGTCACGTCGTTCACCCGGACCGGCGAGTTCTGCGACAACGTCGTCACGTTCGGCATCTCGATCGTGACGGTGTAGGAGCCCTCCTCGCCGCCCTCGGTGCCGGGCAGCGGAATCGAGTTGAGTCCGTTCCACTCGCACCCGGTGAGGGTGAGGGTCAGCCCCATCGCCACCGCGGCAAGCGCCGCCCGGCGACGGCGTGGCCAACGCGCGGTCATCGTCCGCCTCCCGGGTTGAGCAGTGCGCCAAGATCCTTGGGCACGTTGATCGTGGGCATGTTCGCGAGCGGACCTGAGGCCGGAGTCATGGCCGTGCGGGCCGGAACCTCACCCGCCAGGCTCGGCGGGGAGAACGCGATCTGGTCCGGCCGGGCGACAGCGGCGATCGCCGGGTTGGTCAGGAAACCCGGGTAGTTCATCGCGACCGAGTTCAGCACCGGTCCGAGGTATTGCGCGCACAGCTCGCCACTGCGGTCCGAATCATTGGTGCCGAGACCCTCGATCAGGCCGCACACCGCGTTGATCGGGTTGTTGGCGTTGCTCAGCGCGATGGCACCGTTGATCGAACCCGTCGCCGGACTGTAGATGTTGTTGAAGTTGGCCAGCGCGTTCGGCGCCACGTGCAGCACCTGTTCGAGCTGCGGCCGCTTCTCCACCAGCACGGTGGTGGCATCGGCGAGACGACCCACCTGCTCGCTCAGTGAATCCCGGTTCTCGGAGACGAAGCGCTGCACGTCATTCATCGCGACGTCCAGGTCGGTGAGAGCCACACCGAGTTCGTCACTCGTGTCGGCGAGCAGCGAGGACACCGACGCCAGACGACCACCGAACTGCACGATCTGCTCGTTGCTGGCCGACAGCGTCGACACGAACGCCTGCAGGTTCCGGATGGTCCCGAACAGGTCGGTGCGACCGTCCGAGAGCAGCTTCATCGTGTCGGACAGCTCGCGCAGGGTGGCACGCAGCGAATCCCCGTTGCCGTCGAGGTTCGCGGCGGCGGTGTCGATGAATCGCCCCAGCGAACCCTGGTCCGCGGCCCCCTGCGGCCCGAGTGCATCGGACAGCCTGGTCAGCTCGGTCTTGATCTCGTCCCACTCGACCGGAACGGCGGTGCGCTCCACCGGAATCTCGGCGCCGTCCGACATCGTGTCACCGCCGTCGTACACGGGGGTGAGCTGGACGAAACGCGCCGCGACGAGGCTCGGGGCGACGATGATCGCCTTCGCGTCCGCCGGAATATCCACGGAGCGATCGACATTCATCACCACGGTCGCACCGGTGCCGTTCGGATCGATGCTACCGATCGTGCCGACCTTCACGCCGAGAACGCGCACGTCGTCGCCCGCGTAGAGGCCCGTGGTGGACGGGAACTCGGCGGTGATCGTGGTCTTGCCGATTCCGGGGAAGAAATACAGCACTCCGGCGACCAGAGCCGCGACCACGACGGCGGCCCCACCGCCGATCAGCCACTTCTTCTTCGAGTTCATCTGGGCGCTCATCGGTTCGGGTCCTTGAGCTCGGTCTTGAGCGGCGGGAACTGTTGGAGGTCCTGTGGCACGTGCTCCGGCCAGACCAGTTGGTCGACCAGTGTCTGCACCATCGGACTGACTTGGAAGTTCGCGACGTACGCCATGAAGAACGGCCCGCTGCTGACGGCTTCGCCGAGCGCGGTCGCGTACGGGGCGAGTCCGTCGAGCCCGCGGCCGATGTTGTCCTTGTTGCGTTGCAGGATCTCGACCGTCTCGTTGAGCTTGTCGAGGGTCGGCTTCATCTGCTGCTCGTTGTCCTGCACCACGCCGGTGAGCTGGCGCGAGACGTACGAGATGTTGGTGATCAGCTCGCTGATCGCGTTGCGGCGCCGGTCCAGTTCGCCGAGCAGCTGGTTGCCGTCCACGACGAGCGAGTTGATCTGGTCGCTGCGCTGGGACAGGATGCCCGTCACGCTTTCGGCCCGGGCGAGCAGGTCCTTGAGGGACTCGTCACGCGAGTTGAGGCTTTCCGAGAGCCGGCTGATGCCGGTCAGCGCGGTCCGCAGCTCCGGCGGTGTGTCGGCCAGCGCGTCGGATGCCGCGTTGAGCGAATCGTTGAGCTGCTCGGTGTTCAGCTCCGACACCGACGTCGTCAGGTCGCCGAGCGCATCGTTGAGCGAATACGGCGAATTGGTGCGGTCCAACGGGATCGAGCTGCCGACCGGCATGACATCGGAGCCTTCCGGCGTCACCTGCAGCGACTTGCGCCCGAGGATGGTGTTGGTCTTGATGTCGGCTCGCGTGCTGTCGCCGAGCCGGATGCCCTCGTCCATCGAGAAGCCGACCCGCACGTCGGTGCCGTCGAGTTCGACCTTCTCCACCTTGCCGACGTTCACCCCGGCGACGGTCACGTAGTCGCCCGTGAGCAGGCCACCGGCGTCCTCGAAGTACGCCTGGTAGCGGACACCACCGGCGATGAACGGCAGCCGATCGTACTGCAGGCCGGCCACCACGAGGGAGGCCGCGACGACGAGCCCGATGACGCCGATCTGCACGGGGTTTCGTTCACGCTTGCTCATCGGAACGCGCACCTCCCTGTCGTCTGAGTCGGGGTCAACGGGTTCTCCACGTGCAACTCCTGGCCGTCCGGCCCGGAGAACTTGAACTTGACCGAACACGTGTAGAACTGGAACATGCTGCCGTAGGTGCCGGTGCGGATCAGCTTGCGGTATGCCTCGGGCAGTCGCTCGAGCACCCAGTCGACCTGGTCCTGACCGGCGACGAGCTGTGTGGCCACCCGGTTCGCCTCGGTGATCGTGGCCTGCAGATCGGGCCGGGTGCCCTCCAGCAGCTGCGCGAGATCGCCCGTGGCGGTGGCGATCTTCGGGATCGCCGCACCGATCGGATCGCGGTCCTGTGCCAGCCCGCTGACCAGTTGCTGCAGATGGTCCAGCGTGGACGAGAACTGGTCGCCCCGGTCGTTGATCGTGTTCAGCGTGGTGTTGAGGTTGGTGATCACGTCACCGATCAGCTGGTCGCGGTCCGCGAGGGTGGACGTGAACGAGCTGGTGCTGCCGAGCAACGACACCAGGGTCCCGCCCTGCCCCTGCAGGACCTGCAGCAGCGCGCCCGTGAGGTCGTTGACCTGGTCCGCGTTCAGGCCGCGCAGCAGCGGCTTGAATCCGCCGAGCAGCAGGTCCAGATCGAGCGCCGGAGAGGTCTGCGACTCCGGGATGGTGCCGCCGTCGGAGAGGGTGTCGGACGACCCGGCCCCCTCGAGCAGTTCCAGATAGCGGTCGCCGACCAGGTTCTCGTAGCGCACCGTGGCCCGGGTGCTCTGGAGCAGCGGGTACTTGGTGTCGACGTCGAAGCTCACCTCGGCGAGGTTGTCGTCGCCTACCTCGACGCCCTTGACAGTGCCCACAGGAACACCCGCGATGCGAACCTTGTCACCCGACTTGAGCCCGGAGGCGCTGGTGAACTCGGCGTTGTATCCGTCGGCACTGCTGAATCGGAACTGGCTGAAGACGACCGCCAGGCCGGCGAAGATCAGCACCATCACCGTGGTGAAGGCGAGCAGCTTGATCGTGGTGGGCCGCATCAGTTCTGCCCTCCCTGCGGCGCGACGCCCGCATACAGCCACTGGAACATCTTGGGCACGTTGAGCGATGCCTTCGTCGACGGGACGTACGGGACGGTCCCGGTGTCGGTGACGACGAACGGGGCGTTGCCGTCCCGCTTCGGATCGAAGTCCGGCAGACCCCAGCAGTTCGGTCCGCCCGAGGCGTTCACCTTCGGCAGATCGTTCGGGTAGGTGTACGGCGCGGCGCCCGGGAGGAAGCTCGCGCTCAGGGCGACGCCCGGCTGGTTACCGCCCTCGAGTTCTTCGGCGATCGGCCGGACGTTGTTCAGTCCGACGATCACGCAGGCCAGGCTCGGCGAGTATTCGGCAAGCAGTGATGTTGTCGGTACGAGCAGCGACAGGGACTTCGTCAGGTTCGCCTCGTTCTCGGTGAGCACCTGGTTGCCGGTGTTCGCCAGTCCGGTGACGTTCATCAGCAGCAGGTTCAGGTTGGCCTGTTCCTCGACGATGCTGCCGCTGGTGGCGGTCGCGTTGCCGAGCAGCGTCATCAGGTTCGGGGTGACGTCCGCGAACGTGTTGGTCACGGTCGCCGCCGACTCGAGGTCCTTCTGCAGCTGCGGCAGAACAGGATTCATCGTCTTGAGGTACGAATCGGTCTCCTCGAGCAGCTGACCGAGTTCGTCACCGCGACCGTTGAGCGCCGACGAGATCGCCCCGAGGGTGGCGTTGAGCTTCTCCGGTTCGATCTGCTGCAGCAGCGTCGACAGGTGCTGGAACAGGGTGTTGAACTCGACGGTCACCGAGGTCGCCTCAATGTTGGTTCCTGGCGACAACGACTGCGACGACGGGTTCTCGGGCACCACGAAGTTGACGTATTTCGCACCGAACACGGTGGTGGACTTGATCTCCACCGTCGAGTTCGACGGAATCAGGTGCAGCTGAGAGGGATCCATGTCCAGGTGCAGGACGGCCTGGCCGTCCACCTCGTCGATGGAACCGACCCGGCCCACCTCGACGCCGCGCAGCTTCACCTTGGCCTGGGGGTCCATCACCAGACCGGAACGTTCTGCGGTCACCGTCACCGGCTCGGTTTCCTTGAAACCGCCGGCGAACATAGTCAGGGCCACGGCCACAATTGCGACAAGGCTGCCAACCAGGATCAGCGCGGCGAGCTTCTTCTTCCACGTGGAATCGGTCATGCGCGCTATCCCGAGAGGTTGAAGTTGCCGGACCCGCCGTAGACGGCGAGCGAGATGAGCAGGGTCACGGTCACGACCGCGATCAGCGAAGTACGCACCGCGTTACCGACGGCCACACCGACGCCGACCGGGCCACCACCGGCGTTGTAGCCGTAGTAGGTGTGGATCAGCATGACCGCGACTCCCATGACGATGGCCTGCGCGAACGACCACAGAATGTCCGTCGGCATCAGGAACGTCGAGAAGTAATGGTCGTAGACGCCGGGCGACTGCCCGTTCATCACGACGGTGGCAAAGCGGCTGGCCATGAACGACGCGACGACGGCCAGCGAGTACAGCGGGATGATCGCGATCATCCCGGCCATGACCCGGGTGCTGACGAGGTACGGGATGGACGGGATCGCCATCACCTCGAGCGCGTCGATCTCTTCGGACACCCGCATCGCACCCAGCTGGGCAGTGGAACCGGCGCCGATGGTGGCGGCCAGGCCGATGCCTGCGATCACCGGCGCGGCGATGCGGACGTTGATGAACGCGGCGAAGAAGCCCGTGAGCGCCTCGACACCGATGTTGCCGAGCGAGCTGTAGCCCTGCACGGCGATCACGGCGCCGGAGAACAGTGTCAGGAATGCGACGATGACGACGGTGCCGCCGATGACGGCGAGCGCGCCGGTGCCCATGCTGATCTCGGCGATCAGCCGGATCGTCTCCTTGCGGTAGTGGATGAGCGCGCGCGGCGCCCACACCAGCGCCCGCCAGAAGAACAGCGCCTGCTCACCGATGCTGTCGACGCCAAGACCCAGCTTGTGGATGCGCCGCCTCGTGCCCCGGAACTTTCCGGTCAGTGCGAATGCCATGCCCTCACCCCGCCGTCATCTTGATGCCGACGGCGGTCACCAGGACGTTGACGACGAACAGGGCCATGAAGGCGAAGACGACGGTCTGGTTCACGGCGTCACCCACGCTCTTGGCACCACCCTTCACGTTGAGGCCGAGGTAGCACGCCACCAGGCCGGCGATCATGCCGAAAAGTCCGGCCTTGAGCTGCGAGATCATCAGCTCCCCGAAACCGGTGAGCAGCGTGATGCCGTTGACGAAGGCGCCGGGATTGACGTCCTGCAGCAGCACCGAGAACGCGAAGCCGCCGACGATGCCGATGGTGCTGACCAGTCCGTTGAGCAGGAGCGCGATCACGGTCGACGCGAGCACGCGCGGCACCACCAGCCGCTGGATCGGGTCGATGCCGAGTACCCGCATCGCGTCGATCTCCTCGCGGATCGTTCTCGCCGCGAGGTCCGCGCAGATCGCGGTCGCGCCTGCGCCCGCGACGATCAGCACCGTCACCATCGGCCCGACCTGCGTGACCGCGCCCAGGGCAGCGCCGGCGCCCGACAGGTCGGCGGCGCCGATCTCGCGCAGCAGGATGTTGAGGGTGAAGCTCACCAGAACGGTGAAGGGAATTGCGACGAGCACGGTCGGCACCATCGATACCCGCGCGACGAACCAGGCCTGGTCGACGAACTCGCGCCCTTGGAACGGGCGCTGGACCATGGCGCGAAACACCTGCGCGGACATCTGGAAGAAGCCGCCGACGGCCCGCAACGGCACGGCAAGGAGGTCGTTCATCGCTCCTCCTCGTCAGAAGTCGGACGCGTGCCGCGGTTCGCGCACGCGAGGTTCGGAGAGACGTGTAGATTCCCCCCGGAGTCTGTGATCCAGGTCATACTAAATAGAACACGTTCACGTGTCAAAGTTGCCCTCCGCCCAGACCATTACCGCTGGTCAGAGCAGATCCAGCCAGGCGGGACCGGTTCGCGGACGAATGCGTGTTCATCGAATCCTCCACACCCGCGAAGGGTCGGTCGTCGACATTCACGAGACCGAGCACGGCGGCCGCATTGGCCACTCTCCGACGCATCCTCGAACGACTCACGTTGCCTGCCTTCACCTTTCACCGGGTGGGACGGCCGGCGTCCGACACGCCGACCCAGAACAACAACGGCGGGCGAGCGCCTGACGGCACCGCCCCACCCGCCGCAAACTCCGAGCTCACGCCGCCGGACAGCAGCTCCCTCGACCCCGGCCGCGCATGCGTCCGTCGGACACGTGCGCACACCGGGGTCGAGACTGCGTCAATTGCGACATATCAGCGCCGGTCACACCGCACAATGCGGAAACCCTCAGAGTACTTTTAACCGCGAACGAAATGGCCGTACCAGTGGTCCGGCGCGACGCGATACGTCAGCCGAGCGACTTGACGGCCTCGGTCGCAGCAAACATCCGGCCCGGGTCACGGCCGTCGAAGTAGTCTCCGAGCGACTCGGCCAGGCCCTCCGGGCTCCACTCGGCACCCGGCGCATCGAACTTCTGCTCCACGACGGGAGCGGCCATCAGGGCGACCATCGGGCCGTACACGATGAACACCTGGCCGTTGATCGCCTCGGCGGCAGGCGAGGCCAGGTAGGAGACGAGGTTGACGACGTGCTCGGGCGAGAGCGGGTCGACATCACCTTCCGGGGCGTCACCGAAGACGTTCTCGGTCATCGCGGTCCGGGCGCGGGGGCAGATGGCGTTGGCGCGGACGCCGTACCGCTCGAGTCCGCGTGCAGCGGACAGCGTCAGCGCGGTGATTCCGGCCTTCGCCGCCCCGTAGTTGGGCTGCCCGGCCGGGCCGAGCAACCCCGCCTCGGACGAGGTGTTGATGAGCCGGCCGTAGACCGGGGCGCCTGCGGCCTTGGACGCGGCGCGCCAGTGCACCGCCGCGTTGCGGCACAGCAGGAAGTGTCCGCGCAGGTGGACCTTGAGCACCAGGTCCCATTCCTCGTCGGACATGGAGAACAGCATCTTGTCGCGGACGATGCCCGCGTTGTTGACGACGATGTCGACGCCACCCAGTTCCTGGGCGGCCGCCATCAGGGCGTCTGCGGTGGCGCGCTCGCCGATGTCGCCGGGGACGAACACCCCCTTGCCCCCGAGGGCCTGGATCTCGTCGAGCAGCGCGTCCGCCTGCTCGCCGGCGGCGAGGTCGTTCACGACGACATTCGCGCCGGCCCGGACGAGGCCGAGGGCCTCGGCCTTGCCGAGACCCGAGGCCCCACCGGTGACGATCGCAACCTTGCCGTCCAGAGCTACCTCGCGACTAGCCAATCTCACCACTGCCTTCGTGAATCGATGCGGAACCGGCGGCGAGGCCGTCCTCGAGCACCCGCCCCATACGTGACGGCAGTCACCTTAGAACGTGTTCTCGTTTGCGGCAAGGTTCGATGATCAGAGCTCGAGCTTGAGAGCCGCTCGCGGGCACTGGGAGACCGCTTCCTCCATCAGCGCGACAGTCTCCGGATCGTCGCCGACGGGCTGCGTGACGATCAGGTTCTCGTCGTCGTCCAGATCGAAGACGTCGGGCGCGATACCGACGCACACCCCGTTGGCCTCACACCGGTCGAAATCAACCTTGACCTCCATTGATGAACCTCTTCTCTGATGGGATTCGAATGCCTGCAACCGTGAACCGCGGGCTGTGTCCCCGGTCATATCCACCATTAGACTAGAACCCGTTCCACTCCTGTGCAATGATGCGGAAAACCCGCCGTGACGGGCCAAAAGACCCGCCGGCGCCGACCGCGTCATCAGAACGCGCCGGCCTCGGATATCAACCACTAGAACCTGTGTCAGACCGGAGAGGGATAGATGCACATCACCTACACCGCGGAGCAGCAGAAGCTGCGGGAGGAGCTGCGTGCGTACTTCGCGAAGCTGATCACTCCCGAACGCCGCGAAGCACTGGCCGCCCAGACCGGCGAGTACGGCTCCGGCACCGTCTACCGGGACGTCGTCCGCGAGATGGGCCGCGACGGGTGGCTCACCCTGGGATGGCCGAAGGAGTACGGCGGACAGGAGCGGTCGCCGATCGACCAGCTGATCTTCACCGACGAGGCATCCATCGCCGGCGCCCCGGTGCCGTTCCTCACGATCAACTCCGTCGCGCCGACGATCATGCACTACGGCTCCGAGGAGCAGAAAAAGTTCTTCCTGCCCAAGATCTCGTCGGGCGAGCTGCACTTCTCGATCGGCTACTCCGAGCCCGGCGCGGGTACCGACCTCGCCAGCCTGCGCACCACGGCGGTCAAGGACGGCGACGACTACATCATCAACGGCCAGAAGATGTGGACCTCGCTGATCGCCTACGCCGACTACGTGTGGCTCGCCGTCCGGACCGACCCGAACGCCAAGAAGCACAAGGGCATCAGCATGCTGATCGTCCCGACCACCGCCGAGGGCTTCTCCTACACCCCGGTGCACACGATGGCGGGCCCGGACACCAGCGCCACCTACTACCAGGACGTCCGGGTCCCCTCGTCCGCACTGGTCGGCGAGGAGAACGGCGGCTGGGGTCTGATGACCAACCAGCTCAACCACGAGCGGGTCGCGCTGGTCTCGGCCGCCCCGATCCAGGGCGCGCTGCGCGACACCATCGAGTGGGCGCAGAACACCAAGCTGGCCGACGGCCGTCGCGTCATCGACCAGGAGTGGGTGCAGATCAACCTCGCCCGGGTGCACGCCAAGGTCGAGTACCTCAAGCTCCTGAACTGGGAGGTGTCCTCCGTGGATGCCCCGAGCAAGGGCGATGCGTCCGCGTGCAAGGTCTTCGGCACCGAGTTCGCCACCGAGGCGTACCGGATGCTGATGGAGGTCCTCGGGCCGCTGGCGTACCTGCGCCAGGACTCGAAGGGCTCGGTCCTGCGGGGCCGGGTCGAGCGAATGCACCGCTCCTCGCTGATCCTCACCTTCGGCGGCGGCACCAACGAGGTGCAGCGCGACATCCTCGCCATGACCGCGCTGGGACAGCCACCGGCCAAGCGCTGACCCGCCCCCATCCCCACGACAGCACCCGAAGGAATCATCGTGGACTTCACACCTACCGAGGCCCAGCACGACCTCGAAAAACTCACCCGGAGCATCGCCGAGAAGCTCACCACCAACGACCGCCTGCGCGAGCTTGACGCCGCCGAGGACCGCTTCGACGACAAGCTCTGGCAGGCCCTCGCCGACGCCGGCGTGCTCGCGGCGGCCCTTCCGGAGTCGGTGGGCGGCGGCGGATTCGGCATCCTCGAGCAGTGCACAGTGCTGCGTGAGATCGGTCGCCCCCTCTCCCCCGTGCCCTACCTCAGCTCGATCGTGCTCGCCGCCTCCGCGCTCGCCGAGTTCGGCGACGAGGGCCAGCGGGATCTGGCCCGGCGGGCCGGCGAGGGCACCGCGTTGCTGACCGTCGCGCTCGCCGAGGAACTGAACTACGACCCGGCACAGCCGGTCACCCGTGCCGATCGCAGTGGCGACGGCTGGGCGATCACCGGCACCAAGATCACCGTCCCCGCGGCCGCGTTCGCGGACGCGATCCTCGTGCCCGCCACAACCCCCGAGGGGGTCGCGGTGTTCGTCGTCGACCCGTCCGCGGCGGGCGTGCAGATCGACCGGCAGTCCACCACCGACTACAGCGCCGAGTCGATCGTCGACCTGTCCGGTGTCGTCACCAGCCAGGTGCTCGGCGGCGTCGAGCGCGGCTCCGAGGTCGTGGGCTGGATCCTCGACCGCGCCGCGGTCGGGCTGGCCGCCCAGCAGCTCGGCACCCTCGAGCGCGCGCTCGAACTGGTCGCCGAGTACGCCCGCGAGCGGGTGCAGTTCGACCGGCCGATCGGCAGCTTCCAGGCCGTCGCGCAGCGCCTCGCCGATGCGTTCATCGACGTCAAGGGCGTGCGATCGACGCTGTGGCAGGCGGCGTGGAGGCTCAGCGAGAACCTGCCGGCCGAGGCGGAGATCCGGACCGCGAAGTTCTGGGCCGCGGACGCCGGTCACCGCGTCTCGCACACGGTGATCCACGTGCACGGCGGAGTCGGCCTCGACCGGGATCACCCGGTGCACCGTTACTTCCTGGCCGCCAAGCACAACGAGTTCGCGCTCGGCTCCGCGACCGAGCAGCTCCGTCGACTGGGACAGGCCCTGGCGGACGTTCCGGCCTGAGCCACATCGACGAGAACGCCCGCGCCGCTCGGAGCAGCGCGGGCGTTCTCGTCGATTCGCCGGTCGATTCGACCGCGCGCCCATACCATTCGGTTCGGTATGGAGGCGTCGGGAGGAGTGCCGTGATCGGGTCGATCCGTGCAATGCATGCACTGTTGGCGACGGTGACACTCGGGGCGGCGATGTCCGGCGTCCCGGCGGCAGCCACCCCGGCGGGCGCCGCGCCATGCGTGCTGCTCGTTCACGACATCGGCCGGGACGCCGCGTCCTGGCACACCGCCGCGGATCGGCTCCGTGATCACGGCAGGTGCGCGGTTCCCGTGACGTGGGGCGCACCGGAGGACACGGACGTGCCGCTGCCCGTCGCGGGGTTGCGCGGAGCCGACGCGGGCGCCGACGACCTGGCCCGGACCGTCACCCGCACCGGAGACGGACCGTACGACGTGATCGCCCACGGCGCGGGTTCTCTTGTGGTGCAGCGCTATCTGCAGAAGTACGGGGCGGCCGCGATCCGGTCACTCACCACTCTCGGGCCGCTCTGGAACGGTACCGAGATGGGCGGGCTGGCCGCCGCCGAGGATGCGAGTCGCGCGCTCGGCACGTACGACCTCGTGCTCGGGCTGGAGAAGCCCGTCGTCGACCCGCTCTGCGCCGGCTGCCGCGAGCTGATCCGCGGTTCCGATCTGCTCCGGGACCTCCATCGCATCGGCGTCCCGACCCCGGGCGTGCACTACACGGACATCGCCACGCACTGCGACGAGCTGGCGCCGCCCGTCGCCGTGGAGGGCGTCACGCTGATCGTTCTGGACCACTGCATCTCGCACTTCGCACTACCCGACGATCCTGCGGCCCTCGAAGCCGCGCTCGGGCGATGAGGACAGGAGCAGTCGAATGCCTCGACACCCGCGCGGACGAACGGTGAACGGCCGCAGGATCACCGCGGCGGTGGCTGCCGTCGCCGCGGCCGCCCTGACGTTCGGACCTCCGGCCGCCGCCGCACCCCGTGAAGACCCCGGAACCCACACCGACCTCTATGACCCGCCGAACCCACTGCCGGCAGGCGAGCCGGGAGACGTCCTGCGCGTCGAACCGTCCGTGGCGGCCGTCGTTCCCGGTACGCCGGCCGTGATCGACGCGACCGTCACCCGCGTGATGTACCGCAGCGTGGGGGCGGCGGGGACACCCGTCGCCGTCGTCGGGACCGTGCTGGTTCCGACCGCCCCCTGGTCCGGTGACGGCCCGCGGCCGACGGTCGTGCTCGGCCCCGGCACCCAGGGCCAAGGCGATCAGTGCGCTCCGTCGAAACTGATGACCTTCGGACAGGAGTACGAGTACCTCCACATCGTCCCGCTGCTCACTCGTGGCTATGCCGTGGCGGTCACCGACTACGAGGGTCTCGGCACGCCCGGCGTGCACACGTACCTCAACAGGGAATCGCAGGGCCGTGCCATGCTCGATCTGGCCCGTGCCGCACAGCAGTTGACCGACCACGGCATCGACGAGGGCACCCGCTTCGGGTTCTGGGGGTACTCCCAGGGCGGCATGAGTTCCGCCGCCGCCGCGGAGCTGAAGGACGGCTACGCGCCGGAACTCCCTGTGGTCGGCGCGGTCGCCGGCGCCCCACCGGCGTCGCTGGCCGATCTCGCGGTCGCCGGGGACGGGTCGACGCTGTCGGGCGGAATCGGCTGGGTGGTCAACGGCTTCGCCGCCGCCCATCCCGAGCACGCCGACGCGATGCTGGCCGTGTTCGATGACGAAGGCCGCGCCGTCCTCGCCCGTGCCGCGAGCTCGTGCGTGTTCGACTTCCCGATGTTGAATCCGTTCCTTCCCACGAACCGGTACACCCGTGACGACCGGCCCATCGCCGAGCACCTGTCGGAGGAGCCCTGGGCCTCGATCGTGAAGCAACAGGAACTCGGCAACATCACACCCACGATTCCGGTTTTCGTCAGCTCGAACGTGAGCGACGACCTGGTTCTCAGGTCGGGCGTCGACACAATGGTTGCCAAGTGGTGCGCCGGAGGCGCTGACGTGGACTACCAGCGCTACGACCTGCCGCCGCTGTTCCCGAAGACCGCCACCGGCCACGCCGTCGGGCTCCTCCCCTCCGCCGCGCAGGGCCTGCAGTGGCTCGACCAGCAGTTCGCCGGCGGGCCGACCGGGAGCACCTGCAGCACGTGAGTTGCGATCCCACTGGCTGCGACAGGCACCTGGTCGCCCGCCCTCCCGCTGCCTACACTGCGGACATGAGCAACCCCGCGCCCACGGTGTCCGATCTGCTGCAGCGCCTCCGGGACGACCAGGAGAACGGAATCCTGTTCGAGGACACAGTGATTCCCTGGTCGAAGCACGTCGGCGAGTGCGTCGACACGGCCGCGGCCCTGGCATCGCTGTTGGATCCCGCGGCACCCCCGCACGTGGGGGTGCTGCTGGACAACGTCCCCGAGTTTCCGCTCCTGCTCGGGGCCACCGCGATCGGTGGCACCGTGCTGGCCGGGCTGAACCCGACCCGTCGCGGCGCCGCGCTGGCCGGGGACATCGCCCGGTCGGACTGTCAGGTCGTGGTGACGGACTCCGAGAAGGCCCGGCTGCTCGACGGCCTCGACCTCGGGGATGTCCGGCTGCTCCTCGTGGACACCCCCGAGTGGGACGCCCTGCTCGCCGCA
Organism: Rhodococcus sp. NPDC003348; assembly: GCF_053589375.1. Classification (NCBI taxonomy): domain Bacteria; kingdom Bacillati; phylum Actinomycetota; class Actinomycetes; order Mycobacteriales; family Nocardiaceae; genus Rhodococcus; species Rhodococcus sp. NPDC003348. The sequence goes on along the minus strand of NZ_JBSFRT010000050.1, from coordinate 6,585 downwards.
CACCGCGGCAGCCCGGTGCCGGACGTGACGCCGGGACTGGACGACCTGTTCATGCTGATCTTCACCTCCGGCACGAGCGGTAACCCGAAGGCCGTCCGCGTGACGCACAAGATGGTTGCCGGACCGGGCGTGATGCTCTCGCAGCGCTTCGGCCTGACCTCCGCCGACACCACCTATGCGTCGATGCCGCTGTTCCACTCCGGCGCCGTCATGGCGTGCTGGGCGATCGCCCTCGCCGCGGGCGGGAACTTCGCACTGCGGCGCAAGTTCTCGGCGTCAGGATTCCTCCCCGACGTGCGCCGGTTCGGAGCCACGTTCGCGCACTACGTCGGCAAGCCGCTCGCCTATGTGCTGGCCACCCCCGAACGGTCCGACGACGCCGACAATCCACTGAAGATCGTGTATGGCAACGAGGGCTCGCCGTCGGCGATCGCCGAGTTCGGCCGCCGGTTCGACGTCCGGGTCGTCGACGGGTTCGGGTCGACCGAGGGCGGCGTCCTGATCTCCCGGCTGCCCGGCACCCCGCCCGGCGCCCTCGGCCCACTGCCGGAGGGTATCGCCGTGCTCGATCCGGAAACCGGAACCCCCTGCCCGGTAGCCGAATTCGATTCGGCAGGGCACATCACCAACGCCGACAAGGCCACCGGTGAGCTGGTCAACACCACCGGCACCGGCAGCTTCGCCGGGTACTACAAGAATCCCGAAGCCGAGGCCGAGCGGGTCCGCGACGGCCAGTACTGGAGTGGTGACCTCGCGTACGTCGACGGCGACGGCTACGTGTACTTCGCCGGCCGCAGCTCCGGCTGGATGCGGGTGGACGGCGAGAACCTCGGCACCGCACCGATCGAGAACATCCTCGCCCGGCACCCGCGGGTGGTCGAGGTCGCGGCGTACGCGGTGCCCGACCCGCAGGTCGGTGACCGGGTGGCGGTGGCCGTCGTCGCCTCGGACGGGTTCGACATCGACGAGTTCGCCGAATTCCTCGCCAAGCAAGGCGATCTCGGACCGAAGCAGCTGCCGAGCTTCGTGCGGGTCACCGACGACCTGCCGAAGACCGCGACGTACAAGGTGCTGGGCCGGTCCCTGAGTGCACAGCGTTGGAACTCGTCCGACCCCACCTGGTTCCGGGCAGCCGGCACGACCACCTTCGTCCCCGTCACCCCCGACCTCGCGGCCGCACTGGACGCCGAACTCGACCGCTGATCGGGACCGAGGGTCGTCGCTGTGGGTGATGCCCGACGTCTCGAGGAACCCGGTCACCGCCACGAACGGAATTTCCAAGCCAGACGAAGAGGTCCGGCAGGCCGCCCGGGACGCTGGGCACCTCACGGAGCTGTGAGCGGACGTTCCGTGTCGTCACCGTCGCCGACCGCGCCGGACAGCAGCTCCATCAGCCTCGCCACCCCCGGTCGCACGCAGTCGGTGTAGCGCGCCAGGGCATCCCGAATCTCGGGTTCGTCGCGGCGCCCTCGCACGCCGCGTTGATGGTTGAGGCGGGACCGTTCCAGCCAGTCCACGACATCCGGCTCCTTCGACCAGGACCGCTCGGCCGCCATCTCGGTGAGCTTGCCTCGCACCCAGTCGAGCGGGACGTCGGGCAGTCGGTTCGTCGGGCAGAGGCGGTTCTTCTCCGCGACCTCTCGACCCGACGCCTCGACGTAGCCGACGAGCGCCGCATTGAACGGGATCAGTCCGGGACGGACCGGCTGCAACGTTATCCGGCCCGGCTCGAAGATCGGTAGGGCCGGAGCCCGATTCAGGCCCGCGGCAGCGCAGTGCACGTACAGGTCGTCGGGATCGGCGGGGACGGTGCCCTCGTCGAGTTCGATGGCGTGCGAGTCGACGCGGCGCACGTGACCGAGCCGAACGACCTCCTCGATCCGGCGAAGCTCGTCGACCTCGGCGGTGCTGGTCGTCGCCATCTTGAGCATCGTCGGCGTCACCGTCCGGTCGACGCGCAGGAGGAACCCATGCTCCTCGAGCCCGGTGAACAACTCCCCCAGCGACGTCGCGTTCGCCGCGGCCTGCATCTGCCGTGCCCCTCCGTCGACGATGCGCCCGACCAGATCGCCGTTCTGCACGAAATACCGGTTCACGAACCAGGATTCGCGTGGCTTGACCCACCGGATCAGCTCCGGCGCGACGCCGACTCCGAGCAGCCACACGCACGCGTCGATCGCGGTCTTTCCCGCGCCGACGATCACGTACCGGCCGGGTGGTGCCTGCACCGACACGAGCTCGCCCACCGGGATGCAGCGAACACCGGGTGCGACGTCGAAGGGCGGCGGAGTCGTTGCCGGTACGGACGGCGACAGGTACCTGGCGTCGACCACCGCTGCGCGGACGGTGACCTCGTACCGATCCCCCGTCGCGCGCGAGACGAATCCGTGGTCGCCGTCGTACTCGCACAGCGGGTGGTAGCGGACCGCGCCGGACGGCACCAGGTGCGAGTGCATCACCCGGTCGTAGTAGCCGCAGATCTCGGGGCCGGTCGCCCGCTCGTACATGCCCGCGTTCAGGCCGGTGACGTCGATGGCGTCGCCACCGAGCGGCAGTGAGTTCACACCGTAGAAGGAAGACGGCTGGTGCAGTCGCACGAACGGGTAGGCGTCGAGCCAGTGCCCGCCCGGCGCGTGCCGCCGGTCCACCACGATGACGTGGGCGGAACTGTCCGCCGTGAGCGCATCCGTGAACGCCATGCCCGCCGCGCCTGCTCCGATGACGAGGTAGTCGGTGTCGAGAGTGTGCGTCGCCATGTGCTCGCCTCCCCAACCACCATCCCAGCCGCGCCCGGATGTGTCCACGACGAGGGCCGGGCACGAATACTCGTGCCCGGCCCTCGGTGTGTGGCCCTACGGGTGTTCAGCCGCCCAGCTTGTCCAGCCGTGCGACGGTGGCCTCGAACTCGGCGACCAGATCGGCCATCGTGTCCGCGACCGGGCGGATCTCGTTCATCCGGCCGACGATCTGACCGGCGGGCATCGCGACGACGTCCGGGTTCTCGGCGGCGGCGATGCGCTGGTGCGCCTCCGCGACCAGGATGTTCTGCAGCGGCATCGGCAGCGCGTCGGGCGCACCCGGTGCCGACCAGGCGTCGGTCCACTTGGTCTTGAGCAGCCGGGCCGGCTTGCCGGAGTAGATCCGCGACCGGACTGTGTCGCTCGACGTCGCCGCCAGCAGCGCCCGCTGCGTGGCGGACGTGCCGTCCGCCGCGCTGCCGAGCCGGTACTCGGCGGCGGTGAGCCAGTACGAGCCCATCCACACGCCCTGTGCACCGAGCGCCATCGCCGCGGCGACCTGACGGCCGCTGCCGATGCCGCCTGCCGCGAGGACGGTGGCGGAATCGCCCACCGCGTCGACGATTTCGGGAACCAGCACCATCGAGGCGATCTCGCCCGTGTGCCCACCGGCCTCGTAGCCCTGCGCGATGACGATGTCGACACCGTTCTCGACGTGGCTGCGGGCGTGACCGACCGCGCCGGCCAGCGCGGCGACCGGCACCCCGTGCTCGTGCGCCTCGTCGATGATGTCCTTCGGCGGGGAACCGAGCGCATTCGCGATCAACGCGGGGCGGTGCTTGAACGCCACGTCGAGCTGCGCGCGGGCCACCGAGTGCAGCCAGCCGAGGACCCCGGTGGCGTGCTCGACGTCGTCGGACAGGGGCGGCACCCCCAGCTCCTCGAGGGTGCGGTTGACGAACGCGCGGTGCTCGGCCGGGATCAGCTTGTCCAGGTCCACGGCGGTGCCCTCGGTGGGCACCTTGGCCGGCATCACGACGTCGACGCCGTACGGCTTGCCGTCGGTGTTCTCGTCCATCCAGTTCAGGGTGGCCTCGAGCTCCTCCGGATCGTTGAACCGGACGCAGCCGAGCACGCCGAGGCCGCCGGCCCGCGACACCGCCGCCGCCACGTGCTCGGACGGGGTGAACGCGAAGATCGGGTACTTGATGCCGAACTTCTCGGCAAGATCGTTGTGCATCAGGAGTTTCCGTTGCCGTTCGTGTAGTGATCGTCCGCGTCGCGGGACTCGGTCTGCGCGGTGGCCCACTTGTAGTCCGGCTTGCCTGCCGGCGAGCGCTTGATCTCGTCGACGAACCACAGGCTGCGCGGCACCTTGTAGCCGGCGATCTCCTTGCGGGCCGCGGCCACGATGTCGTTCAGGCTCGGGCGGGCGCCGTCACGCGTGGCCACGACCGCGGCGACCCGGTTGCCGAAACGCTCGTCCGGGACACCGACGACGAGGCAGTCGAAGACGTCGGGATGCGTCTTGATCGCGCCCTCGACCTCCTCCGGGTAGATCTTCTCGCCGCCACTGTTGATCGAGACGGAGCCGCGGCCGAGCATCGTGACCGAGCCGTCCTCCTCGACGGTGGCGTAGTCGCCGGGGATCGAGTACCGGACGCCGTTGTACACCTTGAAGGTCGCGGCGGTCTTGGCCTCGTCCTTGTAGTAGCCGAGCGGGATGTGGCCGTGCCGGGCGAGCAGGCCGACCTTGCCCGAGCCGGGCTGGATCTCGTTGCCCTCATCGTCGAGGACGACGGTCGCGGCGTCGATCTTCACCCGCGGGCCGCCGGTGTGGGTGGCACCCTTGGTCACAGTGCTCAGACCGCCGAAGCCGGTCTCGGAGGAGCCGATGGAGTCGGTGATGTAGCGGTTGGGCAGCAGGTCGAGGAACTCGTCCTTGAGCGCAGGCGAGAACAGCGCCGCGCTGGAGGCCATCACGTACAGGCTGGAGAGGTCGTACGGCTCGCCGGTCTCCGGGTTGCCCGCCTTCAGCGCGTCCAGCATCGGCCGGGCCATCGCGTCACCGGTGATGAAGATGAGGTTGACCTTGTGGCGGTCGATGACCTGCCACACCTCGTGCCCGTCGAACTCGGGGTGCATCACCAGGGTGCCGCCGCCGAACAGACTGTGGAACACAGCGGACTGCGAGCCGCCGTGGATCATCGGCGGGATCGGGAAGCGCACCATCGCCGGGCTCGCGGCACCGACCTTGGCCAGCTCCCACTCGTCCTCGACGCGTTCGCCGGTGACGAAGTTGACTCCGCCGCCGAGCACCCGCCACCAGTCCTCGTGACGCCACATGACGCCCTTCGGCATGCCGGTGGTGCCGCCGGTGTACAGCATGAAGATGTCGTCGGGGCTGCGCTCACCGAAGTCGCGCTCGGGCGACCCCTCGGACAGGGCCTGCTCGTACTCGACGCCGCCGAAGGACGAGTAGTCCAGGTCGGTGCCGTCCTCGACCACGAGCACGGACTTGACCAGTGGCGTGTTCGGCAGCACGTTCGCGACCTTGTCCACGTACCTGCGCTCGACGACGAGCGCGGCCATGTCGGAGTTCTCGAAGATGTACTGCAACTCGTTCTCGACGTAGCGGTAGTTCACGTTGACCATCACCGCGCGGGCCTTGAACACGGCAACCATGGCCTCGATGGCCTCGATGGTGTTGCGGCTGTAGATACCCACCTTGTCGCCCGGCTTCACGCCGTGATCCTGCAGGTAGTGAGCCAGACGGTTGGTCCGCTCCTCCAACTGCGCGTAGGTGATCTCGCGGTCGCTGTCCAGCAGCGCCACACGCTCGGGGTTCAGGTCGATGGAGTGCTCGACAAAGTCTGCGATATGAAGGGCCACGCCCAACAAAGTAGAACGTGTTACCGTTTCATGCAAGAGTCAATTTGAGACCCAACTCACACGCATTCGGGAGCTACAAGTGTCCTCCACCACAGCCGAAATTTCCGACGTTTCGGACAAGTCCGCACCCTGCCTCGTGGAGAAGCGTGGTCACGTCCTGATCGTCACGATGAACCGTCCCGAGGCGCGCAACGCGCTCTCCCAGGAGATGATGGCGATCATGACGCAGGCCTGGGACCAGGTCGACAACGATCCCGAGATCCGCGTCGCGATCCTGACCGGAGCCGGCGGCACGTTCTGCGCGGGCATGGACCTCAAGGACATGAACAAGAACGCCCCCGGCGACAAGTTCGCCGGCGGCGGCTGGGACCTGACCAAGCTCCCCGCCCTGCTCAAGGGTCGGCGCCTGACCAAGCCGCTGATCGCCGCGGTCGAGGGTGCGGCCATCGCCGGCGGCACCGAGATCCTGCAGGGCACCGACATCCGGGTCGCCGGCGAGAGCGCCCGGTTCGGAGTGTCCGAGGCCAAGCTGGGCCTGTTCCCGCTCGGCGGGTCCGCGGTGCGCCTGGTCCGGCAGATTCCGTACACCGTCGCCGCCGACATCCTGCTCACCGGCCGCACCGTCCCGGCCGCCGAGGCGAAGGACCTCGGCCTGATCGGGTACCTCGTCCCGGACGGCGCGGCGCTGACCAAGGCGCTCGAGATCGCCGACCGGATCGCAGCCAACGGACCGGTCGCGGTGCAGGCGATCCTCAAGACCATCCGGGTCACCGAGGGCATGCACGAGGAGGATGCCTTCAAGCTCGAGGCCGAGATCGGCGCAGGTGTGTTCGCGAGCGACGACGCCAAGGAGGGCCCGCGCTCGTTCGTCGAGAAGCGTGCCCCGAAGTTCCAGGGCAAGTAGCCCGCACCACCGGGTACCGACACGGCCCGCCGTCGCACTCGCGACGGCGGG
>NZ_JBSFRT010000049.1:0-45753 GCF_053589375.1 Rhodococcus sp. NPDC003348 | reverse complement strand
AGAGTGAGTTGTAGAGTGGTCTCGGGGGGGCTCGCTCGGGGGGGGGGGCGGCGCGATAGGCCCCCCCCCCCCCCGCCACCTGTCCGGAGCTGTGTCCGGGGCGCTTCTGCTATTTGGACGCGCTGTGGCCAACGGCGGCCCGGATCTGGGTCTGGAACGCGGCAACCTTGTCCGCGGCGTCCGTCTGGTGGTGGCTGCGGGCCTGGACGCTGATGTCGTGGCCCGCGGCCGCCGCGCGCAGGGCGCCGACGGTGGCCTGCTCCCGCGGGACGTGGCTGAACGGGTCGAAGCTGTACCAGCGCATCGCGTTCAGGTGCGTCATCTTGTCGACCTCGTCCTTCGGTACGGACTCGGCGTTCATGACTTCGCCGAGTTCCTCGGGCCCGTCCGGCCACATCGAGTCGCTGTGCGGATAGTCCATCTCCCACGCGATGTTGTCGATGCCGATGCGGTGCCTCAGATTCACGCCGAGCGGATCGCTGATGAAGCAGGTGAGGAAGTGCTCCCGGAAGACCTCACTCGGAAGCTTGCCGCCGAAGTCCTGCAGCGTCCACGTCGAGTGCATCTCGAAGGTCCGGTCGACCCGCTCGAGGAAATAGGGGATCCACCCGGTTCCGCCCTCGGAGAGTGCGATCTTCAGGTCGGGGTAGTCCTTGACCGGTCGAGACCACAGGAGGTCGGACGCCGCCGAGACGATGTTCATCGGCTGGAGGGTGATCATCACGTCCGGCGGCGAGTCGGTCGACGGGATGGACAGCCGGCCGGACGAGCCGATGTGGACGCTGAGCACGGTGTCGGTGTCGACGAGGGCCTTCCACAACGGATTCCAGTACTCGTCGTGGAAACTCGGGTAGCCGAGCGCGGCGGGATTCTCGGAGAAGGTGAGCGAGTGGACGCCCTTCTTCGCGACCCGGCGCACCTCCTGCGCGCAGAGTTCGGCGTCCCAGATCACCGGCAGCGCCATCGGGATGAACCGGCCCGGGTAGGCCCCGCACCACTCGTCGATGTGCCAGTCGTTGTAGGCCTGCACCAGTGCCAGGGAGAAGTCGCTGTCCTCGGTGGCGAAAAGGCGCGCCGCGAAACCTGGGAAGGACGGGAAGTTCATCGATGCGAGCACGCCGCCCGCGTTCATGTCCTTGACCCGCTCGTGGACGTCGTAGCAGCCGGGACGGATCTCGTCGAGCCCCTCGGGTTCGAGGCCGTACTCCTCCTTGGGGCGGCCGGCGACCGCGTTGAGGGCCACATTTGGGATGACCCGGTCACGGAACTTCCAGACGTCGGTGCCGTTCTCCATGTGGACCAGGCGGGGGGCGTCGTCCTTGTACTTGGCCGCCAGGTGGTTTTCGAACATGTCCGGCGGTTCGATGATGTGGTCGTCGACGCTGATCAGGATCATGTCGTTCTTGTCCACACTGAGCTCCTTCGCGAGTCCGATACTGTAGACCTTACGATAACGCTTCTGGTGGTGCCGGGGAAGGCGTTACGGCGTGATGACCGTGCGGGCCACCGGTTCGGCGGCCGCCTGCCTGCTGTAGAGGCCCCGCTGCAGGGCGGCGAGCAGGCGGTTCCGGGTCTCGACCGGGGAGATCATCTCGTCGAAGCCCATGTGCTCGGCCGAGAAATACGACGCCTGCAGCTCCATCTCCCGCAGGGAGGCGGCGACGTCGTCCTCGGCCTTCGAGGACAGGCTCAACGCCGCCGCGCTCATCGCGCCCATGGTGGCACCGGGGTAGGCGAAGGTGGCGACCTGGTCGTCGTACCCGAGCAGGGACATCACCATCGAGCCGAAGCCGTAGGCCTTGCGCAGCGTCAGGTGCAGTTTCAGGGTCGTCGCGCAGGTCTGCGCGGCGAACATCCGGGCGCCGCTGCGCAGCACGCCTGCCCGCTCGGAGTCGCTGCCGGGCAGCATGCCCGGGTTGTCGGTGAGGAACACGATCGGCAGGTGGAACGAGTCGGCCACGGTGATGAAGTGGGCGGCCTTGTCGGCCGCGTCCGAATCGATCGAGCCGGCGAGGACGGTCGGCTGGTTGGCCACCACCGCCACCGGGTGTCCACCGAGGTGCGCGAGTCCGCAGATCACCGCGCGGCCGAACTCGGGCTGGATCTCCAGCCAGTCCGGGGTGTCGAACACCGCGTCGATCACGGTGTGCATGTCGTACACGGAACGGTTGTCCCGAGAGACGATGTCGAGCAGCTCCGGCGTCTCGCGCGGGGCGGCCTCGTCGTCGGCCAGGAAGGACGGCGGATAGGACCAGGCACTGGACGGGAAGTACGACAGGTACCGGCGAATCGTGTCCAGGGCAGCCGCGTCGTCCTCGGCCACGTTGTGGATCACGCCGCTCGGCAGCGCCACCCCCGGTCCGCCGAGATCCTCCTTGGTGACCTCCTCACCGGTCGACTCCCGGACCACCGGCGGGCCGGCGGTGAAGATGGCCCCTTGCCTACTCATCACCGAGAAGTCACTGACCGGCGCGACCAGTGCGCCGTGACCCGCGGACGGTCCGAGCACCGCGGCGACGGTGGGCACCTTGCCCGAGCAGCGCGCCTGTGCCAGCAGGTCGGTCGGGGTGCGCCCGTAGTGGTTTCCGGTCGGACGGAAGCCCGCCCCCTCGAGCAGCATGATCAGCGGTGACTTGGTGCGAACGGCGAGTTCTGCCAGGCGGTAACGCTTGGAATTGCTGCCCGGGGCGATGGTTCCGGCCATCGTGGTGAAGTCCTCGGCGCCGACGAGCACCGGCCGTCCGTCGATCAGGCCGGAGCCGGCGACCAGGGCGTCCGCCGGCACGTCGCCGCCGACCAGGGTGCCGAACTCCTGGAAGGACCCGTCGTCGAGGAGGTGGTCGATCCGCGCGCGGGCGTCGAGTTTGCCCTTCGCGTTGTGTTTCGCGACCCGTTCCGGTCCGCCCATCTCGTAGCTGCGGCGGCGCCGGTGGTTCAGGTCGTCGAGGGTGTCGTCCCAGGTGTGCGCGTTGCTCACGATCGCCCTTCCTCACGCGGGGAGCGGACCACGGTGTGATCCGGCGGTGCCGGTGGCCGGTGACACGCGGATCCCGACGATCCGGTGGCACGGTGTTCCGGCGGGTTCGGGATTGAGAAAACGGTGTGGTTTTACCGTGGTTGTACCAGGGCCGCGACGCGGGCACAAGGGTGGCCACCGGTGGACACGGTCCGGATCGGTTGTCGTGAAGGGTGATTCGGAGCGGCGGACGCTGGACGGGGGCCGCCGGCGTCGCCCCGTGCGGTATAACCGAGCGATGGCGAAACCGCTGATCCCGGCGGAGGTGATACTCGACCGGGCGCTCGAACTGCTCGACGCCGAGGGTGTCGACGCCCTCGGCGTCCGCCGTCTCGCCGCGGACCTGAGGATCTCCACCCGCACCCTGTACCAGCAGGTCGGGAACCGGGACGCGCTGATCCGCGCGCTGGTCGCCCGGCACTTCTCGCAGCTGACCTTCGAGTTCCGCCAGTACGAGAGCTGGGACGAGACGGCGCTGCAGTGGTGCCTGGCCCTGCGGGAGACACTGCGCGAACACCCCTTCCTGACCGAGCTGATGACCTTCGCCGACCGGCGTGTCATCGTGGACTACGTCAACGAGCTCGTCAAAGTGGCTCTGCGTGAAGGAATTCCGCGGGGCACCGCGGTCGAGTGCTGCCGCTCGCTCGCCAACGTCACGGTCAACCACGCGATCGTCGAGGTGCGTGCGATGCGCGACCCGGCGCCCGAGGTCTCCGATGAGGCGGCCGGGATGGCCGGCAACCTGGCGATGACCATCGGCTGGATCCTGGCCGGGGTCCGGATCTGCTCGGACGGAGCTTCGGCCGGTAGATCCGACGCGCCGACCTGAGCGGGCCCCGGCGGGGTTCGGGTCAGTGCGCGGCAACGGCGGGCGGACGCACGGCCCCGGGATCGGGATTGGCGATCGGCAGACCCATGAAGCGCCGCGCGTTGTCGCCCATGAAGTCGTAGGTCCGGCGCTCGTCCATGCCCTCGGCGTACCTCCAGTAGCCCTTCGGCTCCGGAAGGCCCTCGGGGTGCGGGTAGTCCGATCCGAATAGCACTCGGTCCCAGCCGACCGTGTCGACGACGTCGGACACCGAGCCCTCCCAGAACGGGCTCACCCAGATGTTCCGGCGGAAGACCTCCAGTGGGTTCTCCTCGAAGTTCTGCGGCATCTTGCGGGTCAGGTCCTCGAGATCGTGGAACAGCGGATGGATCCAGGAACTGCCGTTCTCGACACTGGCGACGCGCAGCTCCGGGAACCGGGTGAGGGTGCCGTGGCAGATCAGGCTGCCGATCATGTCCGAGATCTCGCGGTGGCCCAGGGTGAGCCAGCGGAAGGCGCTCATCGCCATGAAGTTGGTCGTGTGCGGGGGTTCCCACATGTTCACGTACTCGGTGAGCGGGGGCTGGCTGGCGTGCAGCACGACGGGCACTCCCGCCTCCTCCACCTCGCGCCAGAACGGGTCGAACTCGGGCAGCGCGGGAGAGCGCCAGCCGTGCAGACCCTTGACCGGAGCCGGCTTGATCAGCACCGCCCGCGCACCGTTCTCGAGCACGAACGCCAGTTCACGGCGGGCGGCGTCCACCTCGGAGCAGTTGATGATCGGTGTGCTGAAGACGCGGTCGCGGTAGTCGTAGGTCCAGTGCTCGAGCATCCAGCGGTTGAGTGCGTGGATGATCGCGACGGTGAGCTCGGGATCGTCGGCGGCCGAGTGTTCGACAAGGCTGGCCAGGGTGGGGTAGACGAGGGCCTCCCGGACGCCCTGCCGGTCGAGCTCGGCGAGCCGGTCCTCCGGATTGCGGGTTGCCGCGGGTGCGTCGATCGCCTTGCCCTGCATCTCGCGCAACGTCAGGCCCTCGACGTTCTCGCCTGCGAAGAACTTCTCGTGAGCACCGGGGGCGGCGACGCGGTCGAAGGTCGGATTCGGGATGAAGTCCGTGATCCGGCCGTTTATGGCGATGCGGGTGTGGCGGCCGACGGTCACGAACTGCACGGCCTGCGAGTAGCGCTCTGGCAGGTACCTCGTCAGCGACTCCGCGGTCTCGTACATGTGCTGGTCTGCGTCGAATATCGGCGCCGCAGTGAACTGGGACGGACCGGCGGACTGGGGCGGAGTGGGGATCTGGGTCAACGGAATTCTCCTGTGCGACACGTCGGTTTGTGTGGGGTGTGGGATCCGGAGTTTCGAAAGGTGCTCGGGGACGCGGGGCGTGGCCGTGTCCGCTCCCTCAGGCTGACACGACTTGACACAACTGTCAACGACTTTGACAAGCGGATTTGTAGTCAACAGCGATACAGAACGGGAAGTATTGACACTTCCGTCAAGTATGCTTCGGGCATGAGTCCCGCCATGGAATCCGGCACGCCCGAATCCGGCACCACCGCATCCGGGGGCCGGGCCGACCGCACCAGGGCAGCCATCCTCGACGCCGGCCGTCAGCTGTTCCTCGAGCGCGGCTACGCCGGCACGGCCGTGGGTGCGATCACCGATGCGTGCGGGATCTCCCGCGCCGGCTTCTACACCTATTTCAAGGACAAGCGCGAGATCTTCGGGGTGCTCGGCGACAACGCGTACCGGGACCTGCGCGCGGTCCTCGCACTGTGGAACGGCTTCCCCGAACCGCGTCGGATCGAGGACGTTCGCCGATTTGTCGAGGCGTACTTCGCGTACATGGATCGGCACGGCGCTTTCGCGATGGCGGCCACGGTCTCCGCGCCGGACGACGACGACTTCCGGATCGGCAACACCCGCATGCAGACCCGGGTGGCGTGGATTCTCGGGCAGGCGCTGCTGGGCAGTTCCGCGAACTCGGCGGAGTCGGTGCACTCACCCGAGGTGGTCGGGGTTGCGGCCCTGGGCCTGCTCGATCGGGCCTGGTATGCGGCGGCGTCGCAGACGGTCGCGGTTGCGGCAGGGGAGATGGTCGACCTGGTCGTCGAAATGATCCACCGGATGACGGTCCCCGCTGGGATGGACTGGAATGCAAGCGGTTCCGTCGAGTCGAGCTGAGGGCGCACATCCGTGGTCGCGTCTTGTCGGCATGACCGGAGAGCGGTACGGTAAGGCTCACTGTAAGAAAACGCCGTAGTTTCACGAGCCCAATCCATGCCTCGGCGGCGTCGGACGTGGACGGAGCAGTATGGACTTCTCCCTGGTCGACCTGGCACCGCCCGATCGCGAGTTCCGTGATCGGGCGCGCGCGTTCCTCTCCGAGCACGTGACCGAGGACCGGCTACACGCCGAACTCGCGACCGGTGACGGCCACATCGAGGAGGTGCACCGCGCGCTCGGCGCACAGGGCTGGCTCGAACCCGAGACGCTGAGCCCGAGCCAGGGTGGATACCCGCAGATCCGACGTCGAATCTGGGATCTCGAACGGCGCCGCGCCCATCTGCCCATGGAGAATTGGGGCGCGACCGTCATGATCCTGCAAGCGGTGCGCCAGTTCGGATCTCCCGAATTGCTCGATGAGGTCCTCTCCGGCGTGTACACCGGAGAGATTCTGTTCGCGATGGGATACACAGAGCCCGAGGGTGGCTCCGACATCGCGACGGTCCGTACCCGCGCAGTCCGGGACGGCGACGACTGGGTGATCACGGGACAGAAGATGTTCACCACCGGCGCGCAGAACAGCCGGTACATCTTCCTGCTGACCAACACGAATCCCGACGGGCGCCGGCACCGGAACCTGACGATGTTCCTGGTGCCCACGGACACACCGGGCCTGCGCGTCGACGGCCTGCGCACCGTCGACGGCGAACGCACCAACATCACCTTCTACGAAGGCATCCGGCTCGCCGACCGGTACCGCCTCGGAGAGGTGGACGGTGGGTGGCAGGTACTGATGGGGCCGCTCGCGGCGGAACACGGTGCGGCGGAGGCCGACTCGCCCGGCCTGTCCGACATCACCACAATGACCAACTTCGGGGTGACGATGGCCGAGGCCGCGGATTGTGCGGTGGGTCTCGCGTCCCGCCCCGGCCGGGACGGTCACCGGCCGCTGGACGACGCGGCGACCGCCGCGCGTCTCGGCCGAGCCCACGCGCGGATCGAGGCCGCACTGAGCACACCCGGCATCTTCGGCAGGGTCGCGATCGCGCAGACGATGCGCGAGAGCGTCCCCGAGCTGATGGACGCCCTCGGTCCGGCGGCCGCACTGACCTCCGGCGCCGACGGTGCCGCCGACGACGGAGCCACCGAACACCTGTACCGCTGGGCGCCGCTGGTCGGCATCTACGGCGGCACCGTCGACGTGTTCCGAAACATGATCGCCCAGCACGTCCTCGGACTCGGACGCGCCACATTCCCAGGGAGTCGACCGTGAGCACACCGACCACCAACGATCCCGCCGAGGCGTCCGCGGACGAAGTGACCGCCGCCGCGCGCCGGTCGGCCGCACTGACCGTCGCCGACCCCACCGCGTACGCGGACGAGGACCGACTGCACCGGGCACTTGCGTACCTGCGCGCCCACGACCCCGTTGCACGGGTCGAGGCGCCCGCCTACCGGCCCTTCCACGCGATCACCAAGCACGACGACGTGATGGCGGTCGAACGGGCCAACGAGCTGTTCACCAACTCGCCCCGGCCGGTGCTGATGCGCGCCGAGCAGGACGAACTGCAGGAACAGGCGCAGATCCGGACGCTGATCCACATGGACGACCCCGAGCACCGACTGATGCGTGCCGTCGCCGCCGACTGGTTCACCCCGAAGGCGCTGCGCGAGATGAAGGTCCGGGTGGACGAACTCGCGCGGATCCACGTCGACCGGCTGCGCGACACCGGCGGCGAATGCGACTTCGTGCAGGAGATCGCGGTCAACTACCCGCTGTACGTGATCATGTCGCTGCTCGGTCTGCCCCAGGGCGACTTCCCCCGGATGCTGGAGCTCACCCAGGAGCTCGTCGGCTCGGAGGACGCGGAGATGCAGCGCAGCGCGAGCCCCGAGGAGCAGATGGCCGGGCTGCTGGACATGTTCGCGTACTTCACCGCACTCACGGCGTCCCGGCGCGAGACGCCGACCTCGGACCTCGCCTCCACCATCGCCAACGCGAAGATCGACGGCGAACTGCTGGGCGACATCGACATCGTGTCCTATTACGCGATCATCGCCACCGCCGGCCACGACACAACCAGCTCGACCATCTCCGGCGGCATGCGTGCCCTGATCGACCATCCCGACCAGCGCCGGCTACTGCAGGCAGAACCCGGACTCATGTCGTCCGCCGTGGAGGAGATGATCCGGTGGGTCACGCCGGTCAAGGCATTCATGCGAACCGCGTCCGCGGACACCGAGGTACGTGGCGTGCCCATCGCGGCCGGTGAGTCGGTGCTCCTGTCCTACGCGTCCGCCAACCGGGACGAGGAGATCTTCACCAACCCGTTCCGGTTCGACATCACCAGGAGGCCGAACAAGCATGTGGCCTTCGGATTCGGCGTGCACTTCTGCCTCGGCGCCGCACTGGCCCGGATGGAGATCGCGAGCTTCTTCACCGAACTGCTGCCCCGCCTCGGCGACATCGAGCTGACCGGGGAGCCGGAGCTGACCTCGACCACCTTCGTCGGCGGCCTCAAGCATCTTCCGATAAGGTTCACTCTCCGTTGAGGGTCGGCCCGAATCGGACTGTTCGGACCGAACCCTTTGCGCGCCAAAGAAGTTTCCGGCTCTTCGGTTTGCGGGCCGCGACTGCGCATGCGAGCATCGCGACATGGTGCACGGAAGCCCGTTCGCTGGTCTGACCCGTCGTGAGTTCCTCGCCAGGGCGACCGCCGTGGGTTCGGTCGCGATGCTCAGCTCGTGGGCCGGACCCATCATCGCGAAGGCCCACGACCTGTCCGGCGGCGGCCGCGGATCGCTGAACGACATCGAACACTTCGTCCTGCTCATGCAGGAGAACCGCTCGTACGACCATTACTTCGGCACCCTCTCGGGCGGACGGGGCTTCGACGAACCGTCCGCGGCGTGGAATCAGTACGGCTACTCGCCCGGACGCGGCGAGGACCCGAACGGATTCGTCAATCCGTTCCGTCTCGACACGACACGGGGCACGTCCCTGGACGGCGAGTGCATCAACGATCCCGACCACTCGTGGGCGGGCACGCACCAGGCGTGGAACAACGGAGCCAACGACCGGTGGATGCCGATGTCCATCGCCTCGGTTGGGGTCGGCAACGCCGCGGCGGCGATGGGCTACTACACCCGGGACGACATTCCCATCCACCACCAACTCGCCGACGCGTTCACGCTGTGCGACAACTACCACTGCTCCGTTCTCGGCCCGACCGACCCCAATCGGCTGTACTGGATGAGCGGAACCATCGATCCGGACGGGATGGCCGGTGGACCGCTCGTGGAGACACCGACGGTGATCCCGAAGTTCGTCTACTCGTGGAAGACGTACCCGGAGAGCCTCGAAGAGGCCGGCGTGAGCTGGAAGATCTACAACAACAGGGACCTCGGCCCGGCCTCCTCGGTCGCGCTGGACGGGATGATGGGCTGCTTCACGCAGGCTCGGGACCCCAATTCTGCACTGGCGCGGAAAGGCATCGCACCCACCTATCCGCACGACTTCCGAGCCGATGTGGCGGCCGGAACCCTGCCCGCGGTGTCGTGGGTGATTCCGTCCCTGCTCAACTGTGAGCATCCGGCACTGCCGCCGGCATTCGGCGCGGCCGGGTTCGTGGAACTGCTGGACATCCTCACGTCGAACCCGGACGTCTGGGCGAAGACCGCGCTGATCATCTCGTACGACGAGCACGGCGGCTTCTTCGATCACGTCACGCCGCCGACGCCCCCGCCGGGGACGCCCGGGGAGTTCCTGACCGTTCCACTGGATTCCGTGTCATCAGCGAATGGCGTCGCGGGACCGATCGGGCTTGGCTATCGGGTACCCGCACTGGTCGTGTCGCCGTACAGCCGTGGCGGGCTGATCGCCTCGGAGGTGTTCGACCACACCTCCCAGTTGCGGCTGCTGGAGACACGGTTCGGTGCACCGGTGCCGAACCTGACAGCCTGGCGGCGCGCCACCGTCGGCGACATGACCTCGGCTTTCAACTTCGCCGCCCCGCCGGACGTGGGTAAGCCGGCGCTGGCCGACCCGCGTCCCGGAGCGCAGAACGCGATCGCGCAGTGCGGGCCGAACATGGCGGCAGGCAGCTTCGGCAAGGGGTTTCCCTACCCGGTGCCGCCGAACCGGATGCCGACCCAGGAACCCGGCACGCGACCTGCGCCGTCCGGCCCGGTCACGACCTAGGGCCCGACGTCACTTGCGCATGCCGCCGCTGACCATGATGTCGTCGCCGGTCACGTAGGACGACGCGTCGCTGGCCAGATACAGCGCGGGACCGACGATCTCGGCGACGTCGGCGACACGGTCCTGGGGGATCGACCGGGCGACCGATGCGATGAAACCAGGCTTGTGCCGTTCGGCGCCGAGCACCATGTCGGTCGCGAACGGCCCGGGACTGAGCAGATTCACCCGCACGCCCCACGACGCCCACTCGCCCGACATCGTCACGGTCAGGTGCTTGAGGGCGGCCTTGGAGACGCCGTACGCGACGGACGCGGAGTCCGAGGCGTAGGCCGCCATCGAGGCGATGTTCACGATGCTGCCCCCGCCGCCGTCCCGCATCACCGGCGCGACGCACTGGCTCATCCGCAGGGGACCTTCGAGGTTGACGCTGAACACCTTGCGCCACAACGGAAGCGACACGCCGGCGGCACTCTGGCCGGCGGGGTTGATGCCCGCGTTGTTCACCAGCACGTCGATTCGGCCGAACCGGTCGACGATCCGGTCCACCACCTCCTGGGCGCCGTCCCAGTCGGAAGCGTGCCAGGCGACGGCGAACGTCTCGGTGCCGGTGATGTCCCGGATCCGGGCCGCGGCCTCGTCGCACCGCTCCTGGTCACGGCCGCTGACCACCACCGACGCCCCGGCGCCGGCGAATCCCTCGACGATCGCTCGGCCCAAGCCTCGCGTCGATCCGGTCACCAGTGCGACCCGGCCGGTGAGATCGAACATGTCCAACGGGCTCTTCACTGGTTCAGGACCTTTCGACGCTGGTGCAGTTGATCATCGGCCCGCCCAGACGGGCGGACGCCGCTCGGCGAACGCGCGGGCGCCCTCCGCGGCGTCGGCGCTCGACACGATCGCGGGCAGACCCTGCTGGACCGCTCGCCGCGCCTCCTCCTGGGTGCAGTCCAGTGCGCCGTACATGTGTTCCTTGGTGAACCGGACCGCGAGCGGCGCGTTCTCGGCGACCGCGCTCGCCAACCGGAGAGCCTCCGCGCCGACCTCGGCGCCGGGCACAACGCGGTTCACCAGTCCGAGCGCGTGGGCGCGGGCGGCGTCGAGCGAGGCGCCGGTCAGGCCCATCTCCAGGGCGATCGCCAGGGGCAGCCGACGTGCCAGATGCACGATGCCGCCGCCCGCGGCGACGAGGCCACGCCGGACCTCGGGGATCCCGAACTCTGCGTGCTCGGCGGCGACCACCAGGTCGCAGGCGAGCAGCAGCTCGAGGCCGGCGGCGAAGGCGCTGCCGTTGGCGGCGGCGATCAGCGGCTTCGGGTACGTCCGGTTCAACAGCGTCGCCAGGCCCGGACCGTCGGTGGCCCGCGGCGCCGAACGGGTCCGGGCGAACTCCTCGAGGTCCAGACCGGAACAGAAGGTGCGTTCGCCGGCTCCCGTGAGCACGACGGCCGCCACGGCGTCGTCGGACTCCGCGGCGGCCAGCGCCAGGCCCAGGTCGGTCACTGTCGCCGAGTCGAGGGCGTTGTGCCGGTCGGGGCGGTCGAGCGTGACGACCAGCACCGACCCCTCGCGCTGCACCCGGACGCTCATCGGCGGTCCTCAGTAGTGCGCTCGACCGAGGCCGAGCGCGTGCTGGGCGATCATGTTGCGGAAGACCTCGAGCGTGCCGCCGTAGATGCCGCACAGCGGCGCCCAGCGGTAGAGGTGCTCGGCGCCGCCGGCGTCGGCGGCCCCCTCGGCGTCGATCGGCAGCAGTGCCGCGGTGCCGAGCACGTCCATCAGGTCTGGGGCCACGTCACGCATCGCCTGGGCCAGTGCCACCCGGCCGTACATGTTCGGAGTCGCGAGCGCGGCCTCGACGCGGGCGGCGGATCGGCCGAACCGCTGGGCGACCGAGCTGTCGTCGAGGCCCCGGCGGCCCGCCGGATCGGGCAGGCCGAGCAGACCCGCGGCGCGGTCCACGACCGCCGCCATCTCCAGGCCCTGGTGCTGGAGGATCGACACGTCCTGCAGTCCGTCGGTGTCGGCGTCGACGACGCCGTGCTCGGTGTCCAGGGGGCCGCGCAGCACGGCCCAGCCCTCGTTGACCTCGCCGAGCCGATACCTGTCGTCGACCCGGATGTCGCTGTAGTAGGTGATGTTCGTGCGGTCACCGTCGACGGTGCGCAGGCCCTGGATCTCGATGCCCGGGGTGTCCAGCGGGACCAGGAACATGGTCAGGCTCTTGTGCTTGCGCGCGTCCGGGTCGGTGTTGGTGATGAGGAAGACGTACCGGCTGTTGTGCGCGCCGGTGGTGAACATCTTGGAGCCGTTGATCACCCAGCTGTCGCGGTCCCGGACGGCGCGGGTCTTGCAGGTCGCGACGTCCGAGCCGCCTTCGGGTTCGGTGTAGCCCAGACACAGGCGCACGTGGCCGCTGAAGACGCCGGGCAGCACCTCCTCGCGCAGTTCCGGGCTGCCGAATCGCTCCACCGACCGCGCCACGATCGAGGTCGTACCCCAGGTCACCCACGGCACGTGCACGCGCCGCTTCTCCTGTTCCCAGATCCGGCGCTGGATCCGGTCGAAACCGCCCTCGGTCTCCGAGCGGTACTCGCGCTCGAGGTAGCCCGCGGCGCCCATCGCCAGGTGCACGCCCTCGTCGAAGTTGTCGCCGGTCTCGCGGTCGCGGCGGCGCACCTCGTCGGTCACGTGTGTCGCGAGGAACGAGCGGACCTCCTCGAGGAAGTCGTGATGTTCCTTGGACAGCTCGACCCGTGAGAAATCCATCTGTCGTCCTTGGTGATTCGGGGGAGTGATTCGGGGGAGTGATTCGGCGGCCTGAGGATCGGTCGGGCGCTACGCCGCACCGTCGCGAGCGACGAGTTCGGCACCGTCGCGAGCGGCGACGAGTTCGGCGACGCGGCGGGCCGCGGCGGCGGGATCGCCGCCGGCGAGGGTCCATCCGCGCGCCCGCACCAGGTAGGAGGTCGCGGCCGACTCCGTCGACACGCCGAGACCGCCCTGGACGTGCACGGCCATCGTGGCCGCGCGACTGGCCTCGTCGGTCATGAACACGAAGGCCGCTGCCGCCAGTTCGGGTCGCACCCGTGGCTCGTACTCGAGGTACCAGGCTGCCTTCCGGGTCAGGTTTCGTCCGCCCTCGACGGTGATCGCCATGTTGGCGAGGGGATGCGAGATGCCCTGCAACGTCGAGATCGGGACCCCGAAGGTGTAGCGGGTGGTGGCGAACTCGGCGGCGATCCGCATCGTCTGCTCGACGAGGCCGACCAGGGCCGACGCGGTGAGCAACCGCCATTCGTCGACGGCACGTTCGAAGGCCCGCACGGCCTCGGGGCCGGCTGCGACGACCTCCCGGGTGGTGGCGTCGGCGGGATCGACCCAGGCGAGCGGCAGCCGGCCGAGGTTGTCCACGTGCGCCGGTCGCGTCGCGAAACCGAGACGGACCACCTGGTCACCGTCGAGGGTGACCACGTGGTCGGCGACCGCGCCCGCCGGCACCAGTCGTGGGCCCGGTGCTCCCGTGGCGCTCACGTCGAGCGCCACCGGTTCGGCGCCGCTCACGGCCTCCGCCGAGAGGAGCGAGCAGTCGCCGAGACGGGCCAGCAGTCGGGTCGCGGTGACATGGTCGGTCCACGGAACCGGCGCGAGGCTGCGCCCGATCTCCTCGGCGACCAGCGTCAGGTCGACCAGGGTGGCGCCGTCGCCGCCCGCGGACTCCGGAACCGCCATCGACATGGCGCCCGTGCCGGCCAGTCGTTCCCACAGGCCCTTGTCGAACCCGGTGGCCTCGGCCGCGCGGACCACCTCGATCGGGCTGTACGTCTGGAAGAACTTCACGTATGCGGCCTGCAGGTCGGTGTGGTCCGACGTGAGGCTGTAGTCCTCACGGCGCAATTCGTACCGGTCCATCACTTCACTCCTGTGTCGTGTGCGCCTGCCGGCGCGTGCTGGTCGAAGAAGAATTCGCGGGCGTTCTCGTACAGGTAGCGGTCGCGCACCTCGTCCGGAAGGTCGAGTGCCGCGGCCTCCGGGATCACCCGGCGCATCGGCAGGACCGGCCAGTCCGACCCGAAGATGACCTTGCCCGCGCCGCGGCTGCGCATGAAGTGCAGCAACGACTCCGGCAGCCGCTTGGGTGACCAGGCGGAGGTCATCAGCCGCAGGTTCGGATACTTGATCAGGAGCCGGATCGCGACGTCCCACCAAGGATCGGCGCCGTGGATCATGCACAGCTTCAGTTCGGGGAACCGCACGCACACCCGGTCCAGGTGGATCGGGTTCTGCACCTCGCCCGGGATCGGCGGGCCCGGGATGCCGGTGTTGATGCAGAGCGGCAGTCCGAGTTCGGCGCATTTTGCGTACAGCGGGTAGTAGACCGCGTCGCTCGGCGGGTACTGTCCGTCGCCCCAGAAGCTCGGTCCGACGGCGGCGTAGGCCACCGGCAGATCGGCCGCCACCGCGGTCAGTTCGCGCAGCGTGGCGACCGGGCGGAGCAGATCGGGGCCACCCATCGCCAGTGCGAACCGGTCCGGGTGTGCCTCGACGAACTTGCGTGCCGTGGTCGACGGCTTGGTCAGCGAGTCCATCAGGATGGCACGCTGCACGCCCTGCTCGTCCATCTCGTCGATCAGTTCGGCAAGGTCGACCGGGGCGAACATCGACTTGGGGCCCTTGAAGTAGTTGTCCCGCACCGCGACCATCCAGCCCGGCTGCTGCTCGGTCTCACCGAAGTGGACGTTCACGAGGCAGTCGATGACACGGTGCCCGGGGCGATCTCCGCTCGCGTGGCTCATGCGATCTCCGTTGTGAGAGAGGTGGATTCATCGGTCATGGCGGCGACGGTGTCCCGGGCCCACCGATAGTCCGGCTTCCCGTTGCCGAGCCGGCCCACCGCATCGACGAAGTAGAGGGCCTTCGGGACCTTGTAACCGGCGAGGCGGGTCCTGCACAGCGCACGCAGGTCGGTGTCGTCGACCCCGCCACCCGGCGCACGCTGCACCAGGGCGACGACCTCCTGCCCCCATCGCACGCTCGGGCGGCCGACCACCAGTGCGTCGGCGACCTCGGGATGGGTGCGCAGGACCTCCTCGACCTCCTCCACGAACACCTTCTCGCCGCCGGTGTTGATCACCAGGGAATCGCGTCCGATCAGCCGGATCGTGCCGTCGGCGTCCAGCGTCGCGCGGTCGCCCGGCACCGCGACGCGCCGGCCGTCGATCACGGGGAAGGTGCGCTCGGTGGCCTCGCGATCCCCGTAGTAGCCGAGCGGAATGCGTCCGGTCCGGGCCGCCCAGCCGATCTCGTCCTCGCCAGGGGCGAGGAAGCGGCGGCGGTCCTTCGACACCACGGTGCCGCCGGGCCTGGGCAGGAACGTCTCGGCCCGCGACGCCTGGCCGGTGTTGCCGAACCCGAGCCCGCCGGTCTCCGAGGATCCGTATCCGTCGATGACGGTCACCTGCGGCAGGTGGTCGATGATCGCCTGCTTGTGGACCGGATTGGTGGCGGCCCCGCCGGTTCCGATCGCGAACAGTGACGTCAGGTCGTACCGGCCGGAACGCATCTGCTCCACCAGGGGACCCGCGTAGGCGTCCCCGACCATCGTCATCAGGAACACCCGCTCGCGCTCGATCGTCTCGAGCACCGTGCGGGCGTCGAAGGGTTCCCGGTCGTCGTAGAGGACGACGGTCTGGCCGCCCAGGACCCCGGCGAGCGCGGTCCACACACCGGCGGCGTGCAGCAGGGGCGAGACCGCGAACCACACCTGGCCACCCGAGGTGGCGATGTCGCGCAGCGTCTGTGCCGAGTGGTCGTCTCCGGACATGGCCGCGACGTACATGTCACTCTGTCTCCACAACACACCCTTCGGCCGTCCGGTCGTTCCGCCGGTGCACATCATCACCAGGTCGTCCGGGCTGGTGGGGATCACCCGGTCCGGATCACCGAGGGCGAGGGCCTCGTCGAGGGTGATCGAACCCGGCAGGAGTTCGTCGCCGCTGCCGTCGTCGACGGCGACGAGCAGATCCGGCCCGACCACATCGACAGCCTCCCGCAGCGAGTCGCCGAGCGAGCGGTGATAGACGATGCCGCGTGGGCCCACGTACTCGAGCAGGTCCCGGATCTCGCGGGCCGTGTAGTGCCGGTTCACGTTCACCGGCACCACCCGGGCCTTGAGGCATCCGATCATCACGTCCGGATAGAGGTCGTTTCGCATGACCAGGGCGATCCGGTCCTGGGCGCACTCCCAGTTGTTCGGGGCCTTGCTGTTCACGGCATCGGGGCCGTCGTGCCGGCCGAACCCCTGGTCGGCCAGGAAATTCCCCAGCCGTCGGGTGCGATCCCGGACCTCCGCGAAGGTGCTGCGGCGGTCGCCGCAGACCGTCATCGTCCGGTCCGGAACCGCATCGGCGACGACATCGAGGATGTCGCCCAGCGTCCATTCGGTCACCGTGGTCCGCCCTTCCCGCCGACTGTCGTGAGGGGCGCTCGATTGGGGTGCACAGCGGCTACGCGGCGCTGCGGACGGGAAGACCGAGGTACTCGACGGCGTTGTCGCGCATCACTTTCCGGATCGCGGCGTCGTCGAGTCCGGCCAGATCGCCGACGTACGAGGTCGGGTTCTCCAGACCCTCACCGTGCGGCCAGTCCGAACCGAACAGGATCCGGTCCACCCCGATGCGGTCGGCGAGGGCGTTGACGTCCTCCTCGTAGTACGGCGCGACCCAGACGTGATGGCGGAGCTGCTCGACCGGGTCGTTGGGGAAGGACTTCGGATACTGGTTCGCCAGCTTGGTCAGCCGCTTGGCGAGGCGATGCACCCACTCCGAGCCGTTCTCGATGCTCGCCACCCGCAGGTTCGGGTGCCGGTTGAAGACGCCGTGGACGATCAGCGACGCGATGGTGTCGTGGATGGCACGGTCGTCGGTGACGATCTTGTCGAAGGGGTCCACCGTGCCGAAGCCCTCGAAGTTCTCCTTGCCGCCCCACATCGCCGACAGTTTGAGGTAGCCGCTGTCGCCGAGGTGGAAGGCGACCGGGACACCGGCCTCCGCCAGGCGTGCCCAGACCGGGTCGTGGGACGGGTGGCCGAGCGAGCGTGGTTTGCTCGCACCGGGCACGGGGGCCGGCCGGATGTGCACCAGGCGTGCGCCCTTCGCGATCACCGAGTCGACCTCGGCGAGCGCGGCGACCGGGTCGGCGAGCGAGATCATCGGCGCCGTGTACACCCGGTGGTCGGCCCGGTCGAAGCCCCAGTCCTCGTCGAGCCAGAGGTTGAAGGCGTGCAGCGATGCCATGGTGGCGTCGATGTCGTGGCGCAGGGCCTGCTCGACCCCGCAGCCGAAGGTCGGGAACATGAACACCGTCTCGATGTCCTGCTTGTCGAGGACGTTCACGCGGGCGTCGCGGTTCTGGTACTCGGGTCGCAGTTCGAGTTCCTCGACCTGCATCATCGTCGACCGGTCCATGCCGTCGGGGATCTCGCCGCGGAAGAACGGGTCGAGGCAGCCCGGGACGATGATCGGATCGAAGGTCGGGTTCGGGATGAAACGATTGACGCGGTCCCCGATCACCGCGACGGTGTGCTTGCCCTCCTTCAGCATCTGCACGCCACGCCGGGTGAACTTCCGGTCGAGGTGGCGGGTGAACGCGTCGATGGGCTCGTAGTAGTGGTTGTCGACGTCGATCGCGCGGTAGTCGAGTGCGGTCACGGTCTCCTCCTTCGGTTCGGCACGTCGTGTGTCTTCTGGTCGTGTGGGTGGGGCGGGCAGTGCGGGATCACCGCCCGGCCCGCGCCTTCCGGACATCCAGGGGCGGGAAGGCGGGGGGCCGTTTGGCGAGGAACGCGGTGACGCCCTCGATCACGTCGGGACGAGTCAGCGACTCGGCCATCAGTTCGGCGGCCCGGGTCGTCGCGTCCGCCGCGTCACCGGAAGTCACCGCGTATGCCTGGTCCTTGATCCACCGCAGGGAGGCGGGCGAACAGTTCGCGGCCATGTCCTCGCAGTACCGGAGGGCGTGGTCGAACAAGTCCTCGGGCGGGAGCACCGCCGCGACAAGGCCGAGGTCGGCTGCCTCGCGGGCGAGGAAGGTGCGTCCGCTGAGCAGTAGGTCCAGTGCGACACCCCATCCGGCGAGCCGGGGGAGTATCCAGGCGATGCCGTGCTCGGCGATCAGTCCGCGCCTGGCGAACGGGGCGGCGAACTTGGCCCCGTCGGCGGCGAACCGGACGTCGCACATCAGCGCGTAGGTCAGGCCGATGCCCACGCACGGACCGTTGATCGCGGCCACCACCGGCTTGTGTACCGAGGTCAGGAAGTGCGGTGGCCGGTCGCCCATCAGGGCCGTGACGTCGACCGGTGTGTCCGACTCGAACGCGTCGCCGATGTCGGTGGACGACCCCATGTCGGCGCCCGCGCAGAACGCGCGGCCCTTCCCGGTGACCAGGAGCACGCGGACGTCGGGATCGGCCTCGGCCCGGTCGACGGCGGCGTAGAACGCGGCCGCGATGTCGCGTCCCCAGGAATTGAGGCGCTCGGGCCGGTTCAGGGTCAACACCGCGACGCCGCCGTCCGTGCGGTCGTAGAGCACCGCGTCGCCGTCTCCCGCGCCCTGGCGCGGGGTATTCCCAGCTCGTTCGGCCATGCCCTACTGTATACCTATCGGTAGAGCATTCCGCAAGCAATTCCGGCGGCCTCGGGGAGGGGTGTCGACGCGTCCCCCGGGATTGTGCCGAAGGTTATGCCGTATGGGTTACGGTAACTGCATGTGACGTGCCGGACACGACGGCGCGGCGGAGGTGTGAAGAGTATGGTCAAGCGCGATTCCGGGTCGGCGCGGCAGAGCCGGCCGCCGAAAAGGCAACGCCGGGAACGGGGTTCGATCGACCCGGACGACATCATCGCGGGCGCGTTCGAGCTCGCCGAGCGGGTGTCGATCGACAACCTGAGCATGCCGATGCTGGGCAAGCACCTCGGCGTCGGGGTGACCAGCATCTACTGGTACTTCCGCAAGAAGGACGACCTTCTCAACGCGATGACCGAGCGGGCCGTCCGTCAGTACCTGAGTGTGGCCCCGGCTCTGGCCGGCGATGGTGCGGCCTCCGACGTGGGGGGCTGGCGTCGGGTGCTGACCGGCTTCGCTCGCGGCATGCGCGCCACCTTCCTGGCGAACCCGATCCTGATCGACCTGATCCTGATCCGCTCGACGCTCAGTCCCGTCCACGGCCAGCTGGGTGCCCGCTACATCGAGACGATCGTCGCCGATCTGGTCGACGCCGGCCTGTCGCTGGCGGACGCCTTCGACACCGTCGCGGCGGTCCAGTTGCACGTGCGCGGTTCGGTCGTGCTCACCCGGCTCGGCGACAAGGTGAAGGAGGCGGACCCCGACTCGCACGCGTACTACGACGATCTCGACATCACGCCGGAGGGCACACCGCTGCTCGCCGAAGCTGCGGCGCAGGGGCGGACCGGCGCCGCGCCGGACGATCGGAACTTCGAGTACGGACTCGTCTGCATCCTCGACCGTGCTGCCGGTCTGCTCGGTGCGCAGGGGGCGCCGAGCGGGCCGGTTCGGGGTCGGGTGGGTGTTCGCGCCTGAGCGGTCCGGTGAACCGTTCCGCGTCGCCTCCCGGTCTGTTACGGTCGGGCTTACGGTAATTAATTCGGCATCTGGGCGCGAGGGGTGGTGCCGACCGTAGCCGTGGCGGACAGCCACGGCCGGAGCAGTGAGGGGAGCAGCGGTGGCGGAGACGGTCGGTTTCGTCGGAGCAGGTCAGATGGGGGAGCCGATGGTTGTTCGGCTCCTGGATGCGGGGCACGAGGTGAACCTCTACGCGCGGCGACCGGAGGTGCGGGAACGGCTCGGTGCTCGCGGTGTGGCGCTTGTCGACAGCCCGGCAGAGTTGGCCCGGCGCAGTGACATCGTCATCGCTTGCCTCTTCTCCGACGAGCAACTCCTGGACGTGGCAGGCGGGCCCGACGGGATTCTCGCCAATGCCGAACCGGGTGCGGTGGTGGTGTCCCACACCACCGGCAACATCGGCACGGTGACCGGGCTGGCAGCGCAGCATCCGGACGGTCCGGTCCTGCTCGACGGCCCCATCAGCGGCTCCGCCGAGGACATCGCGGCGGGCCGATTGACGGTCCTCCTCGGCGGGCACACCGCGGCCGCCGAGCGCGCCCAGAAGGTACTCGAGGCCTACAGCAGCAACGTCATCCACACCGGCGGCCTCGGCACCGCACTGTCCCTCAAGCTCGTCAACAACCTGCTCTTCGCCGGAAACGCCCAACTCGTCGCGGCCGCACTCGATCTCGGCGCGCGACTGGGCGTCGAGGACGCGGCGTTCCTCGACGCGCTCACCGTCTGCAGCGGACGCAGCCATGCATCCTCCTCGGTCCGGCTGCTCGGCAGCCTGGAGAAGTTCGGCAAGGTCGCCGGCCCATTCCTGCGAAAGGATGTCGCGGCCTGCGTGGACGCCGCCGACGACGCAGGAGTGGAGCTCGGCTGGTTGCGGACCGTCGTTGCCGACGGTCCGCTGTCCCTCTCCTGATCGGCGGAATCATGACCACCACCGACAAACCAACCGTCACCGCAGAACGGGACGGTGCCACCACTCTGCGCCCGATCCTCGAACGTCAGCGGGGCGCCTTCCTGGCCGAGGGTCCGCCCACACTCGCGGTGCGCCGCCACCGCATGGACCGGCTGGTCGCCCTCGTCCTCGACAACGCGGACGCCTTCGTCGAGGCGCTGGTCGCCGACTTCGGCAGCCGATCACGGACCGGGACGCTGTTCACCGAGATCATCGGGATGCTGTCGGTGATCGAACACACCCGCTCCCACCTGCCGCGGTGGATGCGCGACGAGACGCACATGCGGGCCGCAGGCCCGGTCGGGCTGCGGGCCCGGGTCCGGCCCACCCCGCTCGGCGTGGTCGGCATCGTTGGTCCCTGGAACTTCCCGCTGCACCTGGTGGTGCTGCCCGCCGCGGCCGCGCTGGCCGCAGGCAACCGGGTGATGATCAAGATGTCCGAGGTCACCGAACACACCGCGGAACTGTTCGCCTCCCTGGCGCCGCGCTACTTCGACGACTCCGAGGTCGCCGTGGTCACCGGCGACGCGCGGGTGGCGGCCGAGTTCGCGGCCCTGCCCTTCGACCACCTCTTCTTCACCGGCTCCCCTCGGGTGGGCCGGCTGGTGCAGCGGGCGGCTGCCGAGAACCTGGTCCCCGTCACCCTGGAACTGGGCGGAAAGAACCCGGTCGTCGTCGCGCCGGACGCGGACATCACCCGATCCGCCTCCCGAATCGCGCGGGCTCGCATGGTCAACGGCGGACAGGTGTGCATCTGCCCCGACTACGTCCTGGTGCCGGAAGCTGCCGTCGACGCGTTCGTCGCGGAGGCAATGCGCACCTTCGGCGAGGTGTTCCCCACGATCGTCGACAACGACGAGTACCCCGCCACCGTGAACATCGCGAACTTCGACCGTGTCGTCGGACTCGTCGAGGACGCCCGCGCACGAGGGGCGCACGTGGACACCGCCGCCCCGGTCGGTGAGACGCTGCCGGACCGTGACCGTCGCAAGATCGCGCCCACCGTCGTGCGCGGCGTGGACGACTCGATGGCCATCGCCCACGAGGAGGTCTTCGGCCCGGTGCTGGTGGTGCTGCCGTACCGTTCCGTCGACGAGGCGATCACCTACGTCAACGCCCGGCCGGCACCCCTCGTCGCCTACTGGTTCGGTCCGGACGGAACCGAGTTCCGCCGCTTCGTGGACCGGACTCGCAGCGGCGGCGTCGCGCGCAACGAGTTCGGCCTGCAGATGGTGCCGGCCGGCGCGCCCTTCGGTGGGGTCGGCAACAGTGGCATGGGCGCTTACCACGGCAAGGCCGGGTTCGACACCTTCACCCACCACCGGACCGTCGTCGCGAGCGATCTGCCGTTCATGGTGACCACCGGAAGCGCCGTCCCGCCGTTCGGCCGGGCCATGCGCTCCGGGGCATCAGCCGCGGTGTGGGCGGCGCGCCTGCGCGTCGCCTGGCGGCTCGCTCGGGCCCGCCGCACCACCCGCCCCGCCGGGCGCGGTGACTCCACCGCGTTCACCGACCATCTGCAGTGAGGTTGTGCCCGTGAGTATTTCGTTGCTCCTCGAGATGTCCGCCGACCTGGACCCCGGCCGGATTGCGGTGTCCAGCGACGGCGACCGCACGACTGTCGCGGAACTGAACGGGATGGCCGACCGCGGCGCGGCGCTGATCGCGTCCACCGGTGTTCGGCACGTCGTGCACGTCGGCACCGGCGGAACGGTACTTCCGGTGCTGCTGTTCGCGGCCGCGCGCGCCGGCCTCGCCCTGACCCCGCTGAACTACCGGCTCGGCGAGCGCGGACTGTGCGAACTGATCGAACGCCTGCCCTCGCCGCTGGTCGTCGCCGACCGCGAGTACCGCGAGGCCCTCGGTGGCGTTGACGCGCGAATCATCGACACCGACGAATTCCTCGCTGCCACGAGGGCCGCCGACGCGCCGAGTGCCGAGGCGGTGCCGGTCGATCCCGAGCGGCCCGCGGTCGTGCTGTTCACCTCCGGCACCACCTCGCAGCCCAAGGCGGTCGAACTCAGTCACAGCAACCTCACCAGCTACGTCATGGGTACGGTCGACTTCGCTTCCGCCGAACCCGGCGACGCTGCGCTCATCTGCGTCCCGCCGTACCACATCGCGGGTGTCGGGGCCTCACTGTCGAACCTCTACGCCGGCCGAACCATGGTGTACCAGAGGCGATTCGACGCAGCGGACTGGGTCCGGCTGGTCCGAGGCGAGCAGGTCACCAGCGCAACCGTCGTCCCCACCATGCTCGACCGCATCGTCTCCGCACTCGAGCACGATCCCACGGGGTTGCCGTCGCTGCGGACACTCGCGTACGGCGGATCCCGGGTGCCGTTGCCACTGGTGCGTCGCACGATGGGCCTGCTGCCCGAGGTCGGGCTCGTCAACGCATACGGACTGACCGAGACGTCGTCGACCATCGCGGTTCTGACACCGGACGACCACCGCAGTGCGGGATCCGATCCCGCGTTGGCCGCCCGCCTCGGATCGGTGGGCCGCGCGGTTCCCGGTGTGGAACTGCAGATCCGGGCCGAGAACGGAACCGTGCTCGGCGCCGGCGAGGTGGGGGAACTGTTCGTCCGAGGATCCCAGGTGTCGGGCCGCTACACGGGCATCGGCTCCGTCCTCGACGCGGACGGTTGGTTCCCGACCCGGGATCACGCCAGCGTGGACGCGGACGGGTACCTGTATGTCGTCGGCCGCGCCGACGACACCATCATCCGCGGCGGCGAGAACATCGCACCGGCCGAAATCGAGAACGTCCTCGTAGACCACCCGGACGTCCGCGACGTCACCGTTCTCGGCCTCGACGACGAGCAGTGGGGGCAGATCATCGTCGCGGTGGTGGTCCCCGCCGGGCCGGGCGAACCCGACACCGAGGCCCTGCGCACCTGGGTTCGAGAGCGACTGCGGGGATCACGCACCCCGGACCGGGTGGTCTTTCGTGCCGAGTTGCCCACCACCGACACCGGAAAGGTGTTGCGCCGCGCCCTGGTCGACGAGTTGCGCTCGGCCGAGCCGGACGTGACCCCGGTCTGAGCCCGCGGAAGCACCACATCCCGGAACCACGAGAGATGACCACAGGAGGCGAGAGATGATCAAGAGCGGTACCCGATTCGAGAGCCAGGTCTGTGACACCCAGGTGATCGTGATCAGGTCGACGGACCGGTTCGACGACCTGCGGTGCGGTGGGAGCCCGATGGTCGCGGTCGGCGAGGCGAAGACGGCCGGTGCGACGATCGACGAGCACCTCCGCGCCGGCAACGCCCTCGGCAAGCGCTACGTCGACGAGTCCGGGGCGGAGGTCCTGGTGACGAAGCCGGGTGACGGCACGCTCACGGTCGGCGAGACGCCGATGCAGTTGAAGGCGGCGAAGGCGCTGCCGGCGAGCGACTGACGAGCGCCGCCGCGGATGCCCCGGCCGGCGGGTGCATCCGCGGCGATGTCTCGGCGCTCGCGTGGCGCGCCGCCGCACCGGTCAGGAACAGCCCCGCCAGGTGCGCACCAGATCGTCGGTCGTCGTGAGCGTCGCGAGCACCGCCAGGGTGTTGTCGAGAACCGCGCGCCCGTAGTCGGCCGGAACACCCGCGACCGCGTCACGAGGCACCACGACCCGATACGCGGCATTCACCGCGTCCATCACCAGGTTCGGGATCGCGACGTTGAGGGACACCCCCACCGCCACGATCGTCGACACCCCGAGATTGCGCAGGACCGCGTCGAGATCGGTCCCGCCCATCGGGCCGAGACCGTGCGTCCTGGTGAGCACGAGATCGCTCGGATCGGGGCCGAACTCGGGGAGCAGCGACGCTCCCACGCCGCCCGGCTCGATGTCGACCCCCGCCCGCCCGATGTCGAAAAGGGCCGCGTTGGTGTTGGAACCGCGGCCGTCGGCGCGGCGCTGCACCAGACAGTGCACCACCTGCACGCCCGCGGCCCGTGCCGCGGGCAGCAGGCGGGCGATGTTCGGCAGGGCCTCCCGGCGGGCCTCCACCGCGAGGGCGGGCAGGCCGGCGTCCGGGCCGACCACCGCGCACTGACACTCCTGCGTGACCAGTGCGGTGTGGCCCGGTGTGACCAGATCGGTCACGCCCGGGCGCGCCGGGCTCACGGTGCGCTCGCCACGGCGGGCTCGGGTTCCACCTCGTAGAACTGCTTGGCCCACTCCCGCATGGCCAGATAGGGCTTGGCGTCAACGGCGGCCAGTGGCGGCTTCTCCACGTAGACCTGGTACCGCCAGATGTCGAGGTCCTCGAACACAGTGACCAGGAACCGCCGCTCCACCTCGGCCCGCACCTCCTCGGGGGGAACGTCGGAGACGTCGCCGGCAACGCGCGGCCACCAGATCGAGTAGAAGAGATCGGACACCTCGTCGTCGACGGGTGTGCACGCGAAGATGAGCCGGTGGTTCTGAGCGCCCTCGAAGACGCTCATCGCGAATCCCAGCCCGGAGAAGTGGCTGTGAATGCGCAACGCCATCGTCTCGGGGTCGTCACTGCGGGCATCCGGCCACCCGGTCAGGAAGCGCCACTCGTTGTCGACCGCTGCCCAGTCCAGGCACACCGGGGTCACCGACGCGCCGTGCACATAGCGGAAATGCGAACTGTCCGGGCCGTTCTCCGCGACGACCTGCGGGTGCACCGGCTCCCGTTCGGCGCGCCGGGAGAACTCGGGGAACGGCCGGTAGTACGAGTCCGGGCCGCTCTCGAACTCCGGGAACTTGGTGAAGATGTCGGGGAGTTTCCACTGCGGCGCTCCACCCTGGGGCTGATACCACATGAACACCACACCGTGCTGCTCCTCGACCGGGTACACGCGCAGTTTCTGCGTGCGATTGGGGCGGTCCGGCTGGTAGGGGATGTACTTGTTCGAGCCGTCCGGGCCCCAGCGCCATCCGTGGAACGGGCACTCGATGCAGTCGCCGACGACCTTGCCGCCGTGGCCGAGATGAGCACCCAGGTGTTTGCAGTGGGCCGTCATCACATGCAGATCGCCTGCCTCGTCCCGATAGGCGACCAGGTCCTCGCCGAAGTAGTGCAGAGCCCGTGATTCGCCGGTGGGGAACTCGGCGGACCACCCGATCACGAACCATCCCGTGACCTTCCAGGTGAACGGAACCTTCACGCGCACGCCTCCCGATCGACATCGCTGTAGTTGGACATACGGTAATACTTACGATAGCGGGATGTCGAGTGCGGCCGCCGGACCTCCCGCCTGCGGGAGAACGGAGCACGACTATCCTCGAACGCTGCGACGCCCGGGTTGAAAGGAGTCGCAGCCGTACTCGTTCTCGAAGGAGCATTCGTGGTCGACCTCGCCTATGTCATCGCCGGTTCGGAAGCCACCGGTGGAGCGGGTCTCCAGGTCGACCTGAAGACCTTCCAGGAACTCGGTGTCTACGGGGTCGGCACCATCACCTGCATCGTGTCCTTCGATCCGAAGGCAGGGTGGGCGCACCGGTTCGTTCCGATCGCACCGGAGGTCATCGCCGACCAGATCGAGGCCGCGACCGCCGCGCACGACCTCGACGTCGTCAAGATCGGCATGCTCGGCACCCCGGCCACCATCGAGGTCGTCGCGGCCGGTTTGCGTCGCCAGTCCTGGCGGCACGTCGTCCTCGACCCGGTCCTGATCTGCAAGGGTCAGGAGCCCGGTGCAGCCCTCGACACCGACACGGCACTGCGTGAGCAGATTCTGCCGCTCGCCACCGTCGTCACACCCAATCTGTTCGAGGCCCGCACGCTCGCGGGTATGGAGGCCATCGGCTCCGTCGACGAACTCATCGAGGCGGCGCGTCGCATCCACGATCTCGGACCGCGCTACGTGATCGCCAAGGGCGGCGTCGAGTTGGCCGGCGACGACGCCGTCGACGTGCTCTTCGACGGCACCGAGGTGACCGTCCTGCGGGCCCCCAAGGTCGGGCAGGAGCGGGTCTCCGGTGCCGGGTGCACGCTCGCCGCCGCGATCACCGCCGAACTCGCCAAGGGCGTCGAGGTGGCGTCCGCGGTCGAGTTCGCCAAGGAATTCGTCACCGCCGGAATCGCAGGCCGGGTCTCGGCGCGCACCCCGTTCGACACCGTGTGGCAGGGCGCGTACGTCGACGCCCTCGCCTGAGCGACCGTTCGTCAGCGGGCCGCGGCCGCGCGCACCTGCGCGGCCGCGTTTGCGTGACCGGCGGCGTTCGGGTGCAGCGGAATCGGCGCCGCGACCGAGGTCGGGATCGCGCCCTCGATCCAGCGCTGCTGCGGCGGCGCGCACACGTCGTGGCCGCGAGTGGACGGGAATAGATCGACGAACGTGGCGTTCGTGATGCCGGTCGCCATCGCCGCGTTCAGCCGGACGATCAGCGACTCGAGGTAGTCGGCGTCGACCGGCCACACCGGCTGGATCCCCGGGCAGCCGCCCGGCCGGATCGCGGTGGGGTATCCGACCAGCAGGACCCGCGCCCGCGGGGCTCGGCTCCGGATCTCGCCGATCACGGCCGTATACGTCGCGGCGAGCCGGTCGGCCCGCTCCGCGTGGCTGTCGGCGCCGTCGGTGGTGCGCGCGGCCGCGCACGACCGGCCGTACGGGGGCGGCCCGACGTTCAGGCACCCCACCGCGAGCGGCACCAGGCCGACGTCGTTGGCTCCGATGCCGACCGTGACGAGGGTGGTGTCCGGGGTGAGTGCATCGAATTGTGCCGGGCGCGAAGGGGACTGGCTCTGCCAGAGATCGCCGGTGGTGGCCCCGCTGCACGTGACGTCCCGGAACGCGGCGGCGTGCAACGCCGCGGCGACGAGGTGCGGATAGTTCACCGCGGACTGCAGACAGCCGGTCACCACGAGATTCGGAGCGATGCCGGGACCGGCCGAGAACGAGTCGCCGAGCGCCACGTACACCACGGGCGGCGACGGGGTGTCGGCCCGGGCGAGGGGCATCCCGGCGAGGACGAGGGCGGCGACGAACGCCGCAACCGATTTCATTGCGATCTCGGTTCCGTGAGGGCGACGAGCGATGCACAGTCAACGTACCCCCGTTGCACTGCCCGTGGAACGGGCGGATGAAACGTCCCGCCCGGCTACTGTCGACCGATGACGGCGAACGCGGCGAGATCGGCAGTGGACGACACCCGGCCGGGGCTGACCAGGGACCGGTGCGCGAACGCGCTGCAGCGGTTCGAGGTCCGTACCGCGCCCGACACCGGTGACCGCCGTGCTGCGGTCGCCCTCGCGGTCGTCGACCGCGCGGACGGTCCGGTCCTGCTGCTGACGCTGCGGCCGAGCAGGATGCGTGCGCACCCGGGACAGTTCGCGCTGCCGGGCGGCGGCATCGATCCCGGCGAGACGCCCGAGCAGGCGGCGCTGCGCGAACTCGACGAGGAACTCGGGGTGGCGGTGGGCGAGGACGCGGTGCTCGGCGTCCTCGACGACTTCGTCACCAGGTCCGGGTACGTGATGACCCCCGTCGTGGTGTGGGTCGGCGCGCTCACCGCGCCGCTGCGGCCCAACCCGGACGAGGTGGCGATGGTGTTCGAGGTGACCGAGGCCGAACTGGACACCGAGCCGGTGCGGCGACCGCTGCCCGGTGAGACCGAGGCGCTGTTCCGGTGGCCGTTCCGCGGCGAGCAACTCTTCGCGCCGACCGCGGCGATCATCCACCAGTTCCGGGAGATCGCCCTGCACGGTCGCGACACCAGGGTCGCCGCGTTCACCCAGCCGGACTTCGCGGCGCGGTGACACGCGCGCCGGGTCGTGAGCGGATGTCACCGTCTCGGGGTTACCGTCGGCTGATGGACGCGAGCATCCCACAGGGCGACGGACGAACCGCGGGCGACGGGCCCGCCCTGACCCGAGAGGGGTGCGCCGCCCGGGTCGCGGCGTTCGACCGGATCGCCGCTCCGGACACCGGTGGACGACGGGCCGCCGTCGCGCTGGCCGTGATCACCGACAGCGCAGGCGCGCGACTGCTGCTCACCCGGAGGCCCCCGAAGATGCGGGCGCACGCAGGCCAGTTCGCGCTTCCGGGCGGCGGGGTCGATCCGGGGGAGTCGCCGCAGCAGGCCGCGGTCAGGGAACTCGCCGAGGAACTGGGTGTCCAGGCGCCCGCCGAGAGCGTTCTCGGCCTCCTCGACGACTACGTGACGCGGTCCGGATACGTCATCACCCCCGTCGTGGTGTGGGTCGGTGGGCTCCCCGGCCCGATCACCCCGAACCCGGACGAGGTCGCGTCGGTGTTCGAGGTGACGATGGCCGAGGTCGACGTCGACCCGCTGCTGGAACCGGTGCCGGACGCACCGGCCGACGCCCTGCCCATGCTGCGCTGGCCGTTCCGCGGCGGCGCCATGCACGCCCCGACCGCCGCGATCATCCACCAGTTCCGGGAGGTCGCCATCCACGGCCGTGACACCCGGGTGGCCGGATATGCGCAACCCGACTTCGCGGCGCGCTGACCCGATTACCGTGGGTGCATGGGATTCGCACGCGACGTCCTTGCCCGACTCGACCGAACCGGCGTCGACCCCGTCGCGTGGCGGGCGCCGAGGCCGCCCCGTGAGATCCCCGATCCGGCACCGGAATTCGACGACCTCGAGCGGTGGCCGACACCCGGCACGGCGGGGCCGGAGGACGTGGCCGTCGATCACGAGGGCAGGCTCGTCACGGGCACCGTCGACGGCGCCGTCTGGCGCTACGACGGCCCCGGCCGCGTCGCACGGGTCGCCGACACCGGCGGCCGCCCGCTGGGCATCGAGATCCTCGCGGACGGTCGGTACCTGGTGTGCGACGCCGAGCGTGGCGTCCTGCGGGTCGACGACCGGGGCCGGATCGAGACACTGACGGACCGCGCGGTCGGCAAACCGCTGATCGCGTGCAACAACTCCGCCGTCGGACGGGACGGCGTGGTCTACTTCACCGATTCGTCCGCGAAGTTCACCATCCCCGAACACCGGCTCGACGTCCTCGAACATCGCGGCACCGGCCGGCTGATCCGCTTCGACCCGGCCACCGGCGACACGGACCTGCTCGCCGACGGCCTGCAGTTCGCGAACGGGGTGGGTCTCGCCGCCGACGAGTCGTACGTCCTGGTCGCCGAGACCGGGGGCTACGCGATCCGTCGGGTCGACCTGACCGGCCCCTCGGCGGGGCGGGTGTCGACCTGGGTCGAGAACCTGCCCGGCCTGCCCGACAACGTGACCTCCCAGACCGACGCGGGCATCTTCTGGGTGGCGCTCTACAGTCCCCGGATGCGCCTGCTCGACCTGATGGCGCCCTACCCCGCGTTGCGGATCCTCGCAGCGAACCTGTCGGACCGGGTACAGCCGGATCCCGAGCGGCGAGCGTGGGTCCTCGGCCTCGACGCCCGCGGGAGCATCCGGCACAACCTGCGCGGCCCCGAGGGCGGCTATTCGCCGGTGACCGGTGTGCGGGAGTCGGGCGGGTCGCTGTATCTGGGCAGCCTCACCGCCGACGGGGTGGCCCGCATCCCGGCACCCCGCCCGCCCGTGTGACAGTCTTTAGCGGATCGCCCCGACCCCGTGAACCAGTCCCCGGTGAACCAGCCCCGGGGGAATCGGGACGTCGGCGAAGCGGCGAGTGACTGTGGGAGTGACATGGACAGCGGAGACCTGCCACGCGGGCAGGCGGATGCGGCGGCAGAGCCGGTCGTGACCGACCGGGTGCTGACCGTGCCGAACCTGCTCAGTGTGGTGCGGTTGATCGGCGTGCCGCTGTTCGCCTACCTGTTGCTCGTGCCGCACGCGGACGGGTGGGCGTTGGCGATCCTGATCCTCAGCGGTTTCACGGACTGGGCCGACGGCAAGCTGGCGAGGCTGCTGAACCAGACCTCGAAGCTCGGCGCGCTGCTCGACCCGCTGGTCGACCGGCTGTACGTGGTCACCACCCTGCTGGCCTTCTCGATCCGCGGGATGATCCCGTGGTGGGTGACGGCGCTGCTCATCGGGCGCGACCTCGTGCTCGCCGCGACGCTGCAGATCTATCGCCGCCGCGGCCTGCCGCCGCCGTCGGTGCTGTACCTGGGCAAGGCCGCGACGTTCGCGCTGATGATCGCACTGCCGCTCGTGCTCGCCGCCCAGGGCGACTGGGCCGTCGCGCCCTTCGCGCACGCCTGGGGGTACGCGCTGCTCGCGTGGGGGACGGGACTGTACGTGTGGACGGGGCTGCTGTACCTGCTGGCGGCCCGGAATGTCGCCCGTGAGGTGACGCCGGTCGTGGCCGGCGCCGGGCGGGGAGTCGAATCACCATGAACGACAGCGGCGTTCCGGTGACGCCCGAGGTCTCGCAGGTGCGCCGCAATCCGACGCCGTCCCTGCTGACGGCGCTGCTCGCGGAGGGGCTCGACCCCGGCTACGCCGCGGCCGCCGAGGACCGCGCCCGCGGCCACTCGCTGCACCGGCCGCTGCGCGCCGGGGTGTGGTGCGCGGGCGGCGCACTGGTTCTCGGCCTGATCTTCGGAATCGCCTTCGCCGAGGCGGCCGACCGGGCCCCCGGCACCGAGCAGGTGCGCCGCGACATCCTCACTCAGGTCGATGCGGCGGAAACGCGCGGCACCGACCTCACCAACACCCGGGACGACCTGACCGCGCGCACCGACGCCGCGCGCACCCAGGCGCTCGCCGGGGACGCGCAGGGCGCCGCCGTCCTGGGCCGGATCGCCGCCCTCGAACAGGACGCGGCGCTCGGCCCGGTGCACGGGCCCGGGATCACCGTCACCCTGACCGACCCGGCCGCCCGGCCGGACCTGTCGGACCGCTCCCGTCCCGGTGGAGGCGCGAAGCCGGTGATCATCGACCGTGACCTGCAGGCGGTGGTGAACGGGCTGTGGGGCGCCGGCGCCGAGGCGGTCGCGGTCGGGAACGTGCGGGTCGGGCCCGGGGTGACGATCCGGCAGGCCGGCGGGGCGATGCTCGTCGACAACCAGCCGGTGCCGTCGCCGTACGTGGTGTCGGCGATCGGATCGCCGGCCAGGTTGCAGACCGGGTTCGTCGTCAGTGACGCCTACCTCCGGATGTCCGGGGTGGCGCAGCTGTACGGTGCCGGATTCGACGTCGCCGAGGACGACGAGATCAGCCTCCCGGCCGCGACGGCCAGGGAGATTCGCAGTGCACGAGAGGTGAGGGGTCAGTGAAGTCGGTCAAACCTCTGCAGGTGGCCAAGAACGGCTATGCGATCTACGGGGTGCTCGCACTGATCGTGGGCATCGTGGCCGGCGTCGTGTTCCGGCCGCAGGTTCCGGACGCGATCCAGCCGTACCTGCCGATCGCCGTGGTCGCGGCGCTGGACGCCGTGTTCGGTGGTCTGCGTGCGTATCTCGACGAGATCTTCGACGCGAAGGTGTTCGTCGTCTCGTTCGTGTTCAACGTGCTGGTGGCGGCGCTGATCGTCTGGCTCGGTGATCAACTCGGAGTCGGAACACAGCTCTCGACCGCGATCGTCGTCGTGCTCGGCATCCGGATCTTCGGCAACGCGGCGGCCTTGCGCCGCAGGCTCTTCGGGGCGTGAGGGTCGACGTGGGAGGTGGGGACTGAGGTGGCGACCGAGGGCAGGCACGAGTGGCACACCGCGACACCGGCCGCGGCGCGGCGATCGAAGGTGGTGTTCGGGCTCCTGGCGCTGCTGCTGATGGCGGCGCTCGGCATCGCGATCGCCACCCAGGTCCGCGACACCGGGTCGGGGGACACCCTGGACTCGGCGCGCCCCGCGGACCTGCTGGTGATCCTCGACAACCTGAATCAGCGCGAGGCCGCGCTGCGGCAGGAGATCACCTCGCTGCAGGAGACCCTTTCGACACTGCAGCGCAGCGGTGGCGGCTCCGACGCCGCGTTGGCGGAGGCGAACGCCCGGCTGACCGCCCTGTCGATTCAGGTCGGCGCGGCGGCGGCGACCGGACCCGGGGTGGTCCTGACCGTCACCGACCCCGCCTCCGGGGTGGGTTCGGAAGTGATGTTGGACATGGTTCAGGAGCTGCGGGCGGCCGGGGCCGAGGCGATCGAGGTGCGGGGCGCCGAGGGCGCGCCGATCCGGGTCGGCGTCAACTCCTGGGTCAGTGGTACGGCCGGGAACCTGCAGCTCGACGGCACTGCGCTGGCCGCGCCGTACGTCGTCACCGCGATCGGCGACCCGCCGACCCTCGCTGCCGCACTGAACATCCCGGGTGGTGTCGTGGACACCGTCGCGCGCAGCGGTGGCCGGGTGTCGGTCGAACAATCGGGGCAGGTCACGATCGCCGCCTTGCGAGAGGCGAAACCTCGCCAATACGCTCAGCCCGGAAACTGAAGTTCCGCTGTCGCACAGATCTTCTGTACGGCGTCGGACACTCGTCGAAAGGACCACACGGTGAGCGACACCAACATCCCGGCCGAATTGCGTTACACGGCCGAGCACGAATGGGTGCAGCGGACGGGATCGACCACCGTACGGGTCGGCATCACCGATTTCGCGCAGTCCCAGCTCGGGGACGTCGTCTTCGTGCAAC
Organism: Rhodococcus sp. NPDC003348; assembly: GCF_053589375.1. Lineage (NCBI taxonomy): Bacteria > Bacillati > Actinomycetota > Actinomycetes > Mycobacteriales > Nocardiaceae > Rhodococcus > Rhodococcus sp. NPDC003348. The sequence goes on along the minus strand of NZ_JBSFRT010000049.1, from coordinate 12,433 downwards.
TGCCCGCCGTCGACGAAGAGGTGGCGGCCGGAGATTCCTTCGGCGAGGTCGAGTCGACCAAGAGCGTGTCCGACATCTACGCGCCCCTGACCGCGAAAGTTGTTGCGGCGAACGAGAACCTGGAGGCCAGCCCGGAGCTGGTCAACTCTGCGCCGTACGGTGACGGCTGGCTGGTCGATCTCGAGGTCGCCGACGAGGCGGCTCTGGACGCTGCGCTGGCCGGGATGCTCGACGCGGCCGCATACCAGGAGGTAGCCGGGGGTTAACCCCGACGCGCCCCATGGCGAGAGCGCCTACGCGGACCGGCATCAGCAGGGTACGGTCGTGGGGAAGGGCATTCGCCGTGTCGGGGCGCAGATCCGGATCGGTTGTGATTGTGTCTACAGATTTGTTCGGGGAGTCCCGAATCGATCGGACTGAGGAGGAGAAACGGTGAGCGACAACGACAGCGACGCGGTCTACGGGGAGACGCCCGCGGAGACCACGTCGGTTTTCCGAGCGGATTTCCTCAGCGAACTGGACGGCGCCACGGCCGCGCCGACCGAGCAGGCCGTCTCCGGTGTCGAGGGTCTGCCCGCCGGCTCCGCCCTGCTGGTCGTCAAGCGCGGGCCGAACGCCGGATCGCGGTTCCTGCTGGACCACCCGACCACGTCGGCGGGACGGCACCCGGACAGTGACATCTTCCTCGACGACGTCACCGTCTCCCGCAGGCACGCCGAGTTCCGCCGCGAGCAGCACGAGTTCCAGGTCGTCGACGTCGGCAGCCTCAACGGCACCTACGTCAACCGCGAGCCGGTGGACTCGGCGACGCTGGCCAACGGCGACGAGGTGCAGATCGGCAAGTTCCGCCTGGTCTTCCTGACCGGTCCTCGCGGCGCGGCCGGTGACTCGCCTGCGGGTGCGGGTAGCTGATGACCGCGGTCGGGCAGCGGAGCCAGGGTGCGGGCGGGATGTCGATCGGCTCCGTCCTCGATCGGCTCCGCCCCGAGTTCCCGGACGTCACGATCTCGAAGATCCGCTTCCTGGAAGCGGAAGGCCTGATCAGTCCGGAACGCACACCGTCGGGATACCGGCGGTTCTCGATCGCCGACTGCGAGCGGTTGCGTTACGTACTCACCGCGCAGCGTGACCAGTACCTGCCGCTCAAGGTGATCAAGGAACAGCTCGAGGCCATCGACAGCGGTGTCGCCGTCGTCGGCGCCCCGGACGCCGCGCCGCGGCGTCCGCGGGTGCTGGCGGTGGCCCCCGGCGAGGTCTCGCCCGAGGAGTTCCGACCCGACCGGGAGGTCCGGATCAGCCGGACCGACCTGCTGGCCAGGTCCGGCGTCGACGAGGGCTTCCTCACCGAGCTGATCCGGGCCGGATTGATCGTGCCCGGGTCGGCGGGGTTCTTCGACGAGGACGCGGTCACCCTCGCCCGCACCGCGAAGGCGATGTCGGGGTTCGGTCTCGAGGTGCGGCATCTGCGGGCGTTCAAGCTCGCCGCCGACCGAGAGGCGGGGCTCGTCGCGCAGATCGCCGGGCCGGTCGCGAAGGGGCGCGACGCGGGTGCGCGGGACCGGGCCGAGGAGATGGTCCGCGAGCTCGCCGCACTGTCGCTGACCCTGCACACCTGCCTGGTGAAGTCGGCCGTCCGAGGCGCACTGGATCGCTGATCGTCGTCGCGGTGCGGCTCGCCGAATGGGTATCGGCGCGGTGCGTCGCATCGGCATAGAATCGGTCGAAGCAACAGATTTCACGGAAGGCGAGCGCGATGAGTGAGATGCGTGTGATCGGAATCCGCGTCGAGCAGCCGCAGAACTCGCCCGTGCTGTTGCTCCGCGAAGCGGACGGCGACCGGTACCTGCCGATCTGGATCGGTCAGACCGAGGCGACCGCGATCGTCCTCGAACAGCAGGGTGTCGAGCCGGCTCGGCCCCTGACCCACGACCTCATCACGACCCTGATCGGTGCGCTCGGTCACCGGTTGCTCGAAGTGCGGATCGTGGACCTGCAGGAGGGCACCTTCTACGCCGACCTGGTGTTCGACCGGAACATCACGGTTTCGGCGCGGCCGTCCGATTCGGTGGCCATTGCACTGCGGGCCGGGGTGCCGATCTACGCGGAGGAATCGGTGCTCGCCGAGGCGGGTCTGGTGATGCCGGACGAACGCGAGGACGAGGTCGAGAAGTTCAAGGAGTTCCTCGAGTCGGTCTCCCCGGACGACTTCAAGGCCACCGACGGATAGGTCTCGACACAGGTATCGATAGCATCTCACCTGCACAAATCCAGCTATTTTCAAGCTAAGCTTGGATCACTTTGGGCGTGTTGCGTTGACCGTGTGACCGTCGGCCCATACCGTCTGGCCGTCATGAATACGCACCATGTGATTCATCGGGACGCCCACTGAGCAACGTGGGCGTACGCTTTTCGATGAATCCACGGTTTGGATTTGCGTGTGAGAGGGAGCAGTCAGTGGTAGATCAGCCGCAGGACGCGAATGATCGTCAGCGCGTCGATGCCCAGGCGCCGGCCGTCGAGGTCGACGACGTGCAGCCGGGACTGTTCCCCGACGACTCCGTCCCCGACGAGCTGGTCGGCTACCGCGTCCCGATCGCGTGCCAGATTGCCGGAATCACGTACCGGCAGCTCGACTACTGGGCCCGCACCTCGCTGGTGGTGCCCTCGATCCGCGGCGCGGCCGGTTCGGGAAGTCAGCGCTTGTACTCGTTCAAGGACATCCTGGTCCTCAAGATCGTCAAGCGCCTGCTCGACACCGGCATCTCGTTGCAGAACATCCGGGTCGCGGTCGATCACCTGCGCAAGCGCGGTGTCGCGGACCTCGCGAAGATCACCCTCTTCTCGGACGGCACGACCGTCTACGAGTGCACCTCTCCGGAGGAGGTCGTGGACCTGCTGCAGGGCGGTCAGGGTGTGTTCGGCATCGCCGTCAGCGGCGCGATGCGGGAGCTGACCGGCACCATCGCCGACTTCCCGGCCGAGCGTGCCGACGGCGGCGAGAGCGAGCAGAGCCCGGAGGACGAACTCGCGTCCCGTCGCCGCACCCGGGGCAGCCGCAAGATCGGCTGACCCGCAGGTGGGCCCCCGGGATTTCCGGGGGCTTCCGGCGTGCGTGGCGCTCGCCACACTGCGGCGCCGCGGCATCGGCGTTTCGGCGAACGTCGCCTAGAATTCAGGGTGCGTCGTCGCCGTACGGGAGAGTTCCGGAGCACCTGTCCGGACGCCGAAGGAGCAGCACCTCCCCGTCAATCTCTCAGGCAACAGGGACCGTGCGGGCACCGGCGCCTCTGGAAAGCGGTGGGAGCACCCACCCGCCCACGGGGAAAGGGACGGTCACCCCGCCGACCCGAATCTCTCAGGCGCTCTGACGAGCAGGCGACAGAGGGGGAGGAACGCACCGAACGGTGTGCCCTCTGATCCTTCACCGCGGGAGTTGCCTTGCACGACCAGACCAGCGTCTTCGACAGTGCCGCGTTCGCGGCGCGTCACATCGGACCGGACGACGCCGAACTCGGCCGGATCCTGCACGTGATCGGAGTCGACGACCTCGACGCCCTAGCGGGTAAGGCGGTCCCCGCCAGCATTCTCGATGCGGTCACCGACGGTGTGAGCACCGGCCTCGACGCGCTGCCCGCACCGGTGTCCGAGCACGAGGTGCTCGCCGAGCTGACCGCGCTCGCGCAGCGCAACACCGTCGCAACGTCGATGATCGGTCTGGGCTACCACGACACCCTCACCCCGCCGGTGCTGGTGCGGAACCTGATCGAGAATCCCGCCTGGTACACCGCGTACACGCCCTACCAGCCGGAGATCAGCCAGGGCCGCCTCGAGGCGCTGCTGAACTTCCAGACGATGGTCTCCGACCTGACCGGGATGGAGGTGGCGAACTCGTCGATGCTCGACGAGGCCACCGCCGCGGCCGAGGCGATGACGCTGCTGCGGCGCGCGGGCAGGTCGAAGTCCGCGCGGTTCGTGATCGACACGGACCTGTTCCCGCAGACCCGGGCCGTCCTCGAGACCCGGGCCACCCCGCTCGGTATCGAACTCGTCGAGGCAGATCTCACCCAGGGCCTGCCCGACGGCGAGTTCTTCGGCGTGCTCGCACAGCTGCCCGGCGCGTCCGGCCGGGTCGTCGACCACTCGTCCCTCATCGCCGCCGCCCACGAGCGCGGCGCGCTCGTCGCGGTCGGCGCCGACCTGCTCGCGCTGACGCTGCTCACCCCGCCCGGAGAGATGGGTGCGGACGCCTGCTTCGGCACCACCCAGCGCTTCGGTGTCCCGATGGGCTTCGGTGGCCCACACGCCGGCTATCTCGCCGTGCACTCCAAGCACGCCCGGCAGCTGCCCGGCCGGCTGGTCGGCGTGTCCGTCGACGCGGACGGCGACAAGGCGTACCGGCTGGCACTGCAGACCCGCGAGCAGCACATCCGCCGCGAGAAGGCCACCTCCAACATCTGCACCGCGCAGGTGCTGCTCGCCGTCGTCGCCGCGATGTACGCGAGCTACCACGGCGCCGAGGGGCTGACCGCGATCGCGCGGCGCGTCAACGCCGCCGCCGGCAGCCTGGCGGCCGGTCTGCGTTCCGGTGGTGTCGAGGTCGTGCACGAGGCGTTCTTCGACACCGTCCTCGCCCGCGTCCCCGGTCGCGCCGCCGACGTCGTCTCGACGGCCAAGGGCTGGAACGTGAACCTGCGCCTCGTCGACGCCGACCACGTCGCCGTCGCGTGCGACGAAGCGACCACGACCGCGCACCTGCAGTCGGTCCTCGCCGCGTTCGGGGTCGCGGGTGACCTCACCGCGGACGCACCGGAATCGTTGCCCGCCCCGTTGGCCCGGACCACGGAGTTCCTCACCCACCCGGCGTTCACCAGCCACCGCACGGAGACCGCGATGATGCGCTACCTGCGCAAGCTCTCCGACAAGGACATCGCCCTCGACCGCAGCATGATCCCGCTCGGCTCGTGCACCATGAAGCTCAACGCGGCCGCCGAGATGGAGGCCATCACCTGGCCGCAGTTCAACGGTCTGCACCCGTTCGCGCCCGCCGACGACACCCCCGGCATCCGGCAGATCGTCGCGGACCTCGAGTCGTGGTTGTCGTCGATCACCGGCTACGACCGGGTGAGCCTGCAGCCGAACGCGGGCAGCCAGGGCGAGTACGCGGGCCTGCTCGCGATCCGCAACTACCACCTCTCGCGCGGCGACGACCATCGCGACACCTGCCTGATCCCGTCGAGCGCGCACGGCACCAACGCCGCGTCGGCCGTGATGGCCGGTATGCGCGTCGAGGTCGTCGCCTGCCGCCCGAACGGCGACGTCGATCTCGACGACCTGCGCGCCAAGATCGCCGACCACGCCGACCGCCTCGCCGCGATCATGATCACCTACCCGTCCACGCACGGCGTGTACGAGCAGGAGATCGCCGAGATCTGTGCCGCCGTGCACGACGCCGGGGGCCAGGTGTACGTGGACGGCGCGAACCTGAACGCGCTCGTCGGCCTGGCCCGGCCGGGCAGGTTCGGTGGCGACGTCAGCCACCTGAACCTGCACAAGACGTTCTGCATCCCGCACGGCGGTGGCGGTCCCGGAGTCGGGCCGGTCGCGGTCCGCTCCCACCTGGCGCCGTTCCTGCCCGGTCACCCGCTCGCCCCGGAACTCGGCGACGGCCCCACCGTCTCCGCGGCGCCGTACGGCAGCGCGTCGATCCTCCCGATCACCTGGGCGTACATCCGGATGATGGGGGCCACGGGGCTGCGTGAGGCATCGTTGACCGCGATCGCGTCCGCGAACTACATCGCCCGCCGGCTCGACGAGCATTTCCCGGTGCTCTACACCGGCGAGAACGGCATGGTCGCCCACGAGTGCATCATCGACCTCCGGCAGATCACCAAGGACACCGGTGTGACCGTCGACGACGTCGCGAAGCGGTTGGCGGACTACGGTTTCCACGCGCCGACGATGAGCTTCCCGGTCGCGGGAACGCTGATGATCGAGCCGACCGAGTCGGAGAACCTCGCCGAGATCGACCGGTTCTGCGACGCGATGGTCGCCATCCGCCGCGAGATCGACCGCGTCGGGTCGGGGGAGTGGCCGGTGGACGACAACCCGCTGCGCGGCGCCCCGCACACCGCGGCCTGCCTGGTCGGCGAGTGGACCCACCCGTACTCGCGGGAACTGGCGGTGTTCCCGGCCGGGACCGCCGACAAGATCTGGCCGCCGGTCCGCCGTATCGACGGGGCGCACGGCGACCGCAACCTGGTGTGCTCGTGCCCTCCGATCGAGGCGTTCAGCAACTGATCGCCCGGCCGTGAGCGTTGCTCACGGTCGTTGTGCGCGGCGTCCCGCCGGGAGGACGATGATCTCGCGTCTCCCGGCGGGGCGCCGTCCCCGCCTCACCCCATCAACGGAGGTCGGGAAAATGCCTGCCAAGATCGCACGTGCCCTAGCCGTCACCGCGGCCGTTCTCACGCTCGGCGCAGTGGTGGCGCCGTCGGCGTCGGCCGTCGAGCGGCGCGAGCTCGGCAATGGCTCGCTGAACATCTGCTTCGTCGTGCCGCTGCCCGGGTCCGCCGACATCAGCTGGTGCCTCTGACGAACCGGCGATCACGCCGACGCCGAATCGCTCACTGCACGGGCGCCGGAGCCTCCCGGACGGTGCCGTGGGCCTCGCCGCCGCGGAGGAAACGTCCGGTGGCCGCGGTCCGCCCGTACCCCGGCGTGAATTCGCCGGCGCGGTAGACGACCCTGCCGCCGACCGCGGTGACCGTGACCGCCCGGTCGTTGCGGTTGACCATGCGGCGCAGACCACCGAACTCCGCCATCGGTGCTTCCGCATAGCGTTCGGTTTCCTCGTCGAGCCCGGCCGGGTCGATCACAACCAGGTCCGCGCGGTCGCCCTTGCGGAGCCGTCCCGCGTCGAGGCCGTAGAAGTCCCCGATCTCGCCGGTCAGTTTGTACACCGCGGTCTCGGTGGGGATCACGGGTTCGCCGCGGCCCGCGAACTCGTGGATGCGGCGCAGGAACCGGATGCCGTAGTTGTAGAACGCCATGTTGCGCAGGTGCGCGCCCGCATCGGAGAAGCCGAGGGTGACTCCCGGCTGACGGATCAGATGGTTGAGGATCTCCGGTCGGTGGTTGGTGATCACGGTGGTCCACCGGATCGCGGTGCCGTTCTCGACGACGAGATCGAGGAAGGTGTCCACCGGATGCAGGTTCCGCTCGCGCGCCACCTGCCCGAACGTCTTGCCGACGAGAGTGTCGTCCGGGCACTCGGTGATGTGGGCGTCGTCGAAGTCGCGGTGCCAGATACGGGACGAGAACTTCTTCTCGAAGTCACGGCGGAACCACCGCCGGTACGACTCGTCGCGCAGCAGGTCGTTACGCCCCATCTCCTCCTTCAGATGCAGGGCGGCCCGACCGGAGCCGAACTCCTCGAACACGACGAGGTCGATGCCGTCCGAGTACACCTGGAACGGTGTCGGCAGGTGCTGCCAGCGCAGCGCGCCCTTGCCGAGGTCGTTCGTCAGCCGCGCGATCGGACCGAAGATGCGGTACAGCCACGGTTCGGCCTTCGGGTCGGCGGCTGCGAGGACCGACAGCTTCAGCGGCTTGCGCCGGATCCCGGTGCTTGCGGCCGCGAAGAACACGATGTCGTACTTGGTGTTCAGGTTCGGGATCGTCTGCAGGACGGCGCCCCGCCGACGCAGCACCCGGTGCAGGCGCCGGAATTCGCTCCACCGGGCGTAGGTGGAGGGCAGTGATCGGGACCGGTAGCGGTCGCCGTCGAGTTTGTCCCAGGGATTCGTCATCGTGGACAGCCCCAGGAACCCGGCGTCGATGGCGTCCTCGACGGCACGCTCGATCTTCCGCATCTCGGCGCGGTCCGGCTTCTGGCCGGGATCGGTGGACCGGCCCAGGCCCATCACATGGGCGCGGACGTCCGAATGCCCCAGGAAGGAAGCGACATTCGGGCCGAGCGGTAGGGCCTCGATCGCCTCGATGTACTCCTGCGGTGTCCGCCAGCACTTTCCGTCGGTGAGCGCGGGCAGAACGTGTTCGCGGGGCAACGCCTCGACGCGGCTGAACATGTCGGCGATGTCGACCGGGTCGGAGTACACGGTCGACAGCGAGCAGTTCCCCACGAGCACCGTGGTCACGCCGTGCCGGACCGATTCGTTCAGCCCGGGCGCCACCAGCACCTCGGCGTCGTAGTGCGTGTGGACGTCGATGAATCCCGGCATCACCCATTGGCCGGCGGCCTCGACCACCTCGGTGTCCGGACCTGCGGGCAACGGAGCTGAGCTGACCTCGACCACCCGCCCGCCGCGGATGCCGAGGTCGCGTACAGCGCCGGGCGCGCCGGTGCCGTCGAACCAGAGCCCGCCGCGCACGACGAGGTCGAATGGTGCGTCTGAAGTCTGCATGGTGTCCACCTCCCGGTTTTCTCGAAAGGTAGCAATCAACCGAGGGTGCCACGCCCCGAATCGGGACAACCGAATTCGGTTCCGGACGGGCCCCGGTGCCGCCCGTGCACCGAACGTCCACCGGGCGCGTTCAGCCTGCGCCCGCGGGTCCTCGCACCAGTTCGGCGAAGGTGATCTCCGGGGGTGCCCCGATCCGTACCGGTGGCCCCCACGCGCCCGCGCCGCGGCTGGTGTAGAGCACGGTCTCGTCGAATCGGTCGAGTCCGGTCACCGATGGTTGCTGCAGGGGCACCAGATGGCGGAACGGCCACATCTGGCCGCCGTGCGTGTGCCCGGACAGTTGCAGGTCGACGCCGAGTTCGGCGGCCTGCTCCACCTGCTTCGGCTGATGGGCGAGGAGGATGACCGCGCGCTCCGGGTCGCGGCCGGCCAACGCGGCGGGCAGATCCGGCGCGAACGGGGCGGCTGAACTGTGGTCGTGCACCCCGGCGAGGTCGATCACCGCTCCGCCGCGTCGCAACTCGACGCGTGAGTTGCGCAGGGTGTGGATGCCGAGCCGGTCCCACAGGTCGAGCCAGCGGCCACCGTCACCGGCATAGAACTCGTGATTGCCGCTGACCCCGAAGACTCCCAGCGGTGCACGGAGATCCGCGAGCGGGGTCAACGCCGAGCCGACCTTCGCGACGGTGCCGTCGACGAGGTCGCCGCCGAGCAGGATCAGGTCGGGTTGCCGGGCCATGACGGCGTCGACCACGCGGCGGGTGAACGGGGCGCCGCGTGCCGGTCCGACGTGCAGGTCCGTCACGAGCGCGATCCGGGTGCCCGCGAACTCGGCGGGCAGGCGGCGCAACGGAATCCGGACCTGGACCGCGCGGGGAGACGCGGCCTCGGCGACGCCGTATCCAACCGCGCCCAGCGAGCCGACCACCACGGCGGCGGTGGCGCCCTGCAGCACGCGGCGCCGTGACGGGTCGGCGGGCGGGTCGTCGGCCCGTGACGTCCGGAGCCGTCGTGCGAGACCGGCGCCCACCGCGATCGCGGCGAGGCCGAGCGTCAGGTACAGCACCACGGCCAGCCACACCCAACCGGCGAACGCAGGCACCCTGGCCCACGTCGGATCGAAGACCTCACCGGTGCCCGCCGCGACAACGGCCAGCGCCGTGAGCACGACCAGGGCCGTGGCGACGGCGCGTCGGCCGTGGGCACCCAGCGCGGTCGGACGGGTCAGGCGCCGATACAGCCACCAGGTGAGCAGCGCCAGGAGCACACCGAACAGGAGGATCCGCAGCATTGCTCAGCGCATCATCGACGTGAATGCCTGCGCGAGTTCCGGTGCGTCCGAACTCGGCACCGCCGTCATCGTCCCGCCGGTCCGTTCGGCCAGCTGGGTGAGGGTGGTCGCGTCGGAGTTCTCGCCGATGGTGACGACGTCGACGCGGACGGGTGCTGCCGTGTCTGCGGTTCCTGCGATCGACCGGAGGAACTGGCTGCTGCTGATGCTGGTGTCGTCGTTGGGTCCGTCGGTGACCAGCAGCACCGAGTTCGGCCGGTCCGCGGCATAGCTGCTCACCGCGCTGGAGTAGGCGGCCTGCACCGAGGGGTACGTGGACGTCGCGGTGGCCGGCGTCACCGCCGCCAGAGCATCGGCGATCGCCTGCCTGCGCGGGACACCGCCGACGCTCTCGTCGACCGGTCCCGTGGTCACGAGCACCTTGTAGGCCTTCGACCCGTCGAGGCCGCGCGAGTACACCCACAGGCCGAGTTCCGCGTCGTCCGAGGTGGCGCGGACCGCCTCGGTGAGCGCGGCGACGGTGTTCGCCAGCCGGGTGCCCGACCCCTCGACATTGCTCATCGAGCGCGAGACGTCGAGCAGCAGCGTCGTCCGGCCGGGCCGCGTCGGCGCGGCGATCATCTGCCGCAGTTCCGCGGACACCTCCGGGGCGGCAGGCACCAGCGGGGTCTGGATCGGCGCGTAGGCGACCTCCGGTGTCGAGGCCGGGGCACGGTCACCGGCGCGGAACCCGGCGGCGACGAACGCGTCCGCTTGCTCGGGTTGGCGGAGGAAGTCGGCGAAGTCGGCGGCGGCCCGGCGCTGGGTCTCGTCGGTCCAGGCCGCCGCGAGGACCGCACCGGGGTGGTCGGCGACCGGGGTGGCGCCGGCGGGGACGACCTCACGCAATTGCGCGCCCGCCGCGATCGCCGCGGCCAGTTGCTGCTCGGTGGCGGGCACCGCGTGCAGCGCACCGCTGCGGGGCTCCTTCTGCGCGCCGAGGGCGGCCAGGGCGTCCGCGGTGGTCGACGGCGAATCGGGGATTGCCGCGGAGCCGCGGGCGAGGGTGGTCACTGCCGACCTGACTGGGGGCGACGACGCCTGCTCGGCCGTGACCGGTCCCGCGCCTGCCCCGGCGACCGCGGCCGCGACGGCTTCGGTGGCCAGCATCGTCGGCTCGGAGTCCGGTGGCATCGCCAGTTGGAGTGTGCCCCAGCGCGGCAGTCCCGCCGTCGTCAACGCCTCCGGATCGGACTGCATGCGCGGCAGGTCCTGCCATCCGACGAGGGGGCGCGACATCGCCTGCGCCACCACGGTCGGCGCGGCGATGACGACCGCCGCGGACGCGATCGGCTTCGGCTGCCCGTCGATCATCCCGGGATGGGCGTTCAACGTGGAGATCGACCAGCTCGACTGCGGAATCCACAGTGCCGGTGCGGGAGTCGGGCCAGTCCATGCTCCGCCTGCGCTCGCGGCGAGCGTGTCGGCCGTGACCCGGGACGGCTCGTCCGTGACGGTGACGGTGATGCAGTGGTCGCGGACCACCGGCGCGGTGTCGGTGTATCCGGCGGCGAGATCGCGGACCACCGCGGCGATGTCGGGATCCGCGGTGACGTTCAGGCTCGCCTCTCCCTCGACGCAGGTGCGGGCCGCCTGGTCACCCTGGTCGGAGATCCTGTCCCGCAACTGGAACCAGCCGAGCACGGCGAGAAGGAGGACGAGCACCGTGCCGACGGCGATCACCGGGCCTTTGCTGACGCCCCGGAATCCGCCGCTGCCACTGCCGTCTCCACTGCCGCGATGTTGACCCACGGCGGCCAGTCTACGGACGCCCGGAGACATGCCTGACGGACGAGCGTCGCCGCGGGGGCGGCCGTGAACGACGGCACCGCCGTCCGAGGGTCTCGGACGGCGGTGCGGTCGGTCGACCGAGCCGGATCAGGCGTTGGCGGCCTTGTACTCGCGGCGGCGGCGGTGCAGGATCGGCTCGGTGTAGCCGCTCGGCTGCTTGGCGCCCTCGAGGATCAGCTCCTTCGCCGCCTGGAAGGCGATGTTGGAGTCGAAGTCGGGGGCCATGTTCCGGTAGGTGGCGTCGCCGGCGTTCTGCCGGTCCACCACCGGGGCCATCCGCTCGAGCGAGGCGACGACGTCGTCCTCGGTGACGATGCCGTGGCGCAGCCAGTTGGCGAGCAGCTGGCTCGAGATCCGCAGCGTCGCACGGTCTTCCATGAGCGCGACATCGTGGATGTCCGGCACCTTCGAGCAGCCGACGCCGGCGTCGATCCAGCGCACCACGTAGCCGAGGATGGACTGGCAGTTGTTGTCGAGCTCCTCGCGCTTCTCGGCGTCCGACCAGTCGGTGGACGGGGCCAGCGGGATGGTGAGGATGTCGTCGACGGTGGCCCGCGGCTTGCCCTTCAGCTCGTCCTGGACCGCGAACACGTCCACCTGGTGGTAGTGGGTGGCGTGCAGGGTGGCGCCCGTCGGGGACGGCACCCACGCGGTGTTGGCGCCGGACTTCGGGTGGCCGATCTTCTGCTCGAGCATGTCGGCCATCAGGTCCGTCATCGCCCACATGCCCTTGCCGATCTGCGCCTTGCCCTGCAGACCGGCGGCCAGGCCGGTGTCGACGTTCCAGTCCTCGTAGGCGGCGATCCAGCGCTGCTTCTTCATCTCGGCCTTGCGCACCATCGCGCCGGCCTCCATGGGATGACCGTTCGCTTCCCATCAGCCAACCGCC
>NZ_JBSFRT010000048.1:0-45893 GCF_053589375.1 Rhodococcus sp. NPDC003348 | reverse complement strand
GATCTCGTGGACCAGACGCACCCGCAGGGCGTCGAGTTGCCGCATCCGCGCCGACAGCTCCGGTACCAACTCGAGCAGGGTCTTCTCGTCGAGACGCCAGGCCTCCGCCCCGTGGGGTGCGGTGAGCATCTCGTCGAGTTCCATGAACCAACGCTACTAGAACAGGAGTTCGAATACAATGGGTTAGATTGGTGCGCAACAATATTCGAGATCAGTAGCTCGATCATCTGCTGGTGCCGCGGGATGGGGGAAGCGGCGACGGTGGTCACGCCGGCCATTGTCGGCCTGCTGACGGCACCGTAGTCGGGATCGGCAGTAGCTACTATCTTGACAGTAACTGTCATCTAGGGAGACACTTCCAGCATGCGCTGAGGTGTCCTGGAGGTCGCCTTCGCGATCATGGTCGGCACAGGAGGTCTGGAATGTCACTGAGGGAGCGGCAGCGGGCGTTGGTCCGAGCCGAGATTCAGCATGCGGCGTTCGCGCTGTTCGCCCGGGACGGGTTCGATGCCGTGACGACGGACCAGATCGCCGCCGAGGCGGGTGTCTCTCCGAGCACCTACTTCAGGCACGTCCGGAGCAAGGACGATCTGCTGTTGGATCCGGTCCGCGAGGGCGGTGCCGGAATCGTGGCGCTGCTCGAGGAGCGTCCTGCCGACGAGCCGGCGGATGTCGCTCTCTCGCAATCGATCCTGTCGCGCTCGAACGCATTCGCGGCGACAGAGATCGAGCAGTGGCGGGCGGCGTTCCGCACGGCCCCGCACCTGCTCGACCGGGTCGCGCTGATCACCCCGGAACACCGGACGCGGCTGGTCGAACTCGTCGGCCGGCGGATGTCACGGGATCCCGAGGTCGACAGCAACCCCGGACTGCTCGTGCACCTGATGCTCGCCGCCGCCGAATTCGGCTACCTGCAGTGGCTGCGCGGCTCGAGCGACCGAGGCGCTTCCCTGCCCGTGTGCGTCGAGGGAGCCCTCGACGCCGTGCTCGACGAACGGTGGAGCGCAGAACCGAAGGAGCCGCGCGGTCGGAGGGGCCGCGGCTCGGCATCGTGATTCACGACCAAGGACATGGAGGGTTGTCCCAATGAAGCAGGAGCTCAATTCGCCGGATGACACGGTCGATCTGATCGTCATCGGATCGGGCGCAGGCGGGATGGCGGCGGCGATCACCGCCGCGCACAGTGGACTCGGCGTCGTCATCGTGGAGAAGTCGGAGTACTGGGGCGGATCGTCCGCCCGATCCGGTGGCGGGGTGTGGATTCCCGGCAACTCCGTGCTGCGACAGCAGGCGCCGGCGGACGATCTCGAGTCGGCACGCACATATCTGACGAGCATCGTCGGTGACGGTGCCGACCGCGAGCGGATCGACACGTACATCGATCGCGGGCACGAGGCCCTCGACTTCCTCATCGAGAACTCGGGGCTGGACCTCGAGTGGGTTCGTGGCTACTCGGACTACTTCCCGGAAGCGCCCGGTGGACGCGTCACCGGACGCTCCTGCGAACCGCGCCCGTTCGACGGCCGGAAGCTCGGGGACGATCTGGCGACCCTGCACCCGTCGTACACGAAGGCGCCGCTCGGTGTGGTCGTCAAGCAGTCCGACTACCGGTGGCTGAGCACCGGGCTGCGGCACTGGCGTGGACCCCAGCGCATGGCCGCGGTGGGGACCCGCACCGCACTGGGCCGTCTCCGCGGAAAGAAGCTGGTCGGCCTCGGTTCCGCGCTCATGGGACAGCTGATGCTGGGTGTTCGCGCCGCCGGGGTGCCGGTTCGGCTGGGGACTGCGATGATCGAGCTTGTCACCGAGGGCGACCGCGTGGTCGGCGTCGTTCTCGACGAGGGAGGTGCCCGCACCACCCTGCGCGCCCGCCGCGGTGTAGTGCTCGCCTGCGGTGGGTTCGACCACAACGCCACGATGCGACAGCAGTACCAGCGCGCCCCGGTGGACACCTCGTGGAGCCTCGGGGCGCCGACCAACACCGGCGACGGGATCACCGCCGGCCTCACCGTCGGAGCCACGGTCTCCTGCATGGACGACGCCTGGTGGGCGCCGTCGATCCCGCTGCCGAACGGGCCGTGGTTCGCGCTGGCCGAGCGGTCGCTGCCGCGCAGCCTGATGGTCAACGCCCGCGGGACGCGGTTCATGAACGAGTCGCTGCCCTATGTGGAGGCCACGCACCGCATGTTCGGCGGGCCGTTCGGGCAGGGCGACGGCCCGGCCGAGAACCTGCCCGCCTGGCTGATCTTCGACCAGACCTACCGGGACCGGTACATGTTTGCCGGCGTTCCCGCCCGGCAACCGTTGCCGCGTTCCTGGCAGCGCGCCGGCGTGATCACCACCGCGCCGACGCTCGCCGACCTGGCCGAGAAGATCGGGGTCCCGGGCGACGCGCTGACCGACACGGTCGACCGGTTCAACTCGCACGCCCGCGCCGGGCACGACCCCGACTTCGGTCGCGGCCAGAGCGGCTACGACCACTACTACGGCGACATCACGAACAAGCCCAACCCCAGCCTCGGCGAGCTGACCAAGGCGCCCTTCTACGCGGCCAAGATGGTGCCGGGGGATCTCGGCACCAAGGGTGGAATCGACACGGACAGTTCCGCACACGCGCTCCGCGCGGACGGCACCGTGATCGCCGGGCTCTACGCGGTGGGCAACACCAGCGCCCCGGTCATGGGACACACCTACGCCGGACCGGGCGCCACCATCGGCCCCGCGATCGTCTTCGGCTATCTCGCCGCGCTCGACGCCGCGCGCAGCTGACGCCGGGCACGACGCGAGCGACGTCGAAGGCCTTTCATCGCGCCGGGTGATATCGGTTCGGGGCCGGCAGCCACGCATCGGCTCGGGGGCCTTCCCGACACCGAAACCTGCGAAAGTCACTCGGGCGCCGCCCATCCCTCGGGATGAGCGGCGCCCGTTTCCGTGTGTCCGTTCAGGCCTTCGCGGCGGAGATCCCCGCGCGGCGGCCGTAGAAGCTGCCGTCGCCGAGGGAGGTGCCCGATGCGTAGCCGCCGGCGCAGACGCCTGCGGTGCAGCGGCCGGCGGCGAAGAGGCCGGGGATCGGTTCGCCGGAGACGTGCAGGACCTCGGAGTCGATCGAGGTGCGCAGGCCGCCGAGGGTGAAGCCGGCGGTGCAGTTCCTCAGATCGAGCGCGGCGATGGGGGAGCCGATCGGCTTGACCCACTCCGGCTTCTTGCCGAGCACCGGGTCCTCACCGTTCTCCGCGTGCCGGTTGTACACCTCGACGGTCGCCTGCAGGGTGCCCGCGGGCAGCCCCATGTCGGACTCGAGTTCCTCGACTGTCTCGGCCACCCACTTGGGCTGGAACCGGAAGAACGGCGTCGAGCTGGTCGCCGCGCAGCCTTCTTCGTAGGCCGCCTCGTCGATGATCAGATAGGCCTGGTTCTCGTTGCGCAGCAACGTTTCCTGGCCGATCCGGCCGGGGTACGTGTCCTCGTTGACGTACCGCTGGCCGCGTCCGTTGACGAGGATGCCGCGGACCATGAGCTGTGGGTCGCCGAAGAACGCGACCTCGGTCGCGTCCATGTGCGCGAGATCCGCACCGATCGCCTGTGCCATCTGGATGGCCTTGCCGTCGTGCTCCTCGATCGCGGCGCCGGGGCGCCCGATCAGCCGCGGTGCGTACGACTGCACCATCTCCTTGTTGTAGGCGAAGCTGCCGGTCGCGAGCACGACGCCGCGGCGGGCGCGGATCGCGAGTTCCTTGCCGTACTGCTTGGCGACGATGCCGACGACGCGCCCCGTCTCGTCCACGATCAGTCGCTGTACCCGCATGTCGTACTCGGACCGCACGCCGAGTGCCTCGGCAGTCTCGACGAGCGGCTTCATCAGCATGTAGCCACCGCCCTTCTCGCCGGTCCGCTTGCCCGTCATCTGCGGGACGTGACCGCGCGGGGCGGGGGAGGCGATCTCCTTGAACGGGGAGGAGTTCTCGCCGCCGGAGTACATCAGCCCGTCGTCGAACGGGGTCTCCCAGCCGGGCTGACCGTAGAAGCTCTCCTTGAACGGCACCCCGTTGTCGACGAGCCAGTTGTAGTGGTCGACGCTGCCGTTGCAGTAGTCGGTGATCTTCTCCTCGTCGGCGCCCGGACCGAGGGCGGCCATCATGAACGCCTTCATGTTCTCGGGGGTGTCGTCGAACCCGAGCGCCTTCTGCAGCGGCGTGCCGCCGCCCAGGTAGATGAACCCACCGGCCAGGGCGGCCGCGCCACCCCATCCGCTGGTCCGCTCGAGCACCAGCACCTCGGCGCCTGCGCGGGCGGCCTCGATCGCGGCGCTGACGCCGGCGATGCCGTAGCCGGCGATGACGACGTCGGCTTCGTGGTGCCAGGTCTCGACGCTCTCTGCGGACTGGGGACGGATGGGGGTGGCCTCGGCCATCGGTGATCGGGTCCTTCTCGTCGGGGATTGTTACTTCAGTGCAAGTATTTCCGCCGCGGGCTCGTCCCGCGGCGGAATCCGCGGACTAGTTCGAGCCGTTCTCGGCGGCCTTGGCCGCCGCCTTCTCTGCCGCCCGGGCGGCCTTCGCGCGATCCGCGACGACCGCGATGCGGGAGGCGTTCACGCCGCTCGCGAGGGGATACCCGACGTAGTGGGCAAGGAGGATGACGATCTCCTCCATCTGCTCCTCGGTCAGTTCCTCGTTCTGCAGCGCCGCATTGATCTGCACCTTCGCCAGGTCGAACTGGCCCTGAGCCGCGAGCGCCCCGAGTACGAGCAGTCTGCGATCCCTGATCGTCAGCCCGGGCCGGTTCCAGATCTCGCCGAAGAGGTGCTCGACGGTCTGGGTGTAGAAGTCGCCGAGGTCGCCCGAGGGCATCTCCCAGCCGTACACCGTCTTCATCGTCTTCAGTCCGCGGGCACGGATCTCGCTGATCCCGTTCTGATCGGTCATGCGTTCTCCTTCGCAAAGGTGGTGGCGATCTCGCCCGGGCCGACGCCGAGGCCGGCGCCCAGTCCGGCGATCGCGCGGACGGCCAGCGGCAGCTCGACGTCGAGTCGGTCACCGAGGCCGAGGGCGAGCGAGAGGTCCTTCTCGCCGAGGTTGCGGGTGTGCGAGAGGATCGGGAACCATGGATCGGACTCCTCGAGCGCCGCGGTCGTCTCGCGCAGCATGATCGCGCCCGCCCCGCCGGTGATGGAATCGGTGTGCCGAACCACCTTCCCGAGCTTGCGGATGTCGATCCCGGCGGCCTCCGCCAGGCGCTGCGCCTCGGTCGCCGCCGTGAACGAGATGAAGTGAAGGAGGTTGCGGGCCAGTTTCATCCGGGTGCCCGCGCCCACCTCACCCGCGTGCACGACCATCTCCGCGAACAGGCCGAACGGCTCCTTCACGGCCGCGAACGCCTCCTCGTCGGCGCCGACCATGACGGCGAGGCGGCCCTGTTGGGCACCCATCGCGCCGCCACTGATCGGGGCGTCCACCAGGTGCACGCCCTCCTCCCGGCAGGTCTGCGCCAGCTCCACCGCGGTGGTGTCCGAGATCGTCGAATGGACCGCGACGACGGTGCCTGGCCGCGCGGTGGACAGGATGCCGTCCGGTCCGGCGACGACATCGCGGACCTGGGCGTCGTCGAGGACGGTCACCGAGATGACCGACGCCTCGGCGGCGACGGCGGCCGGTGTGGCCGCGGCCCGGGCGCCGTCGGCGACGAACGGCTCGACTGCTTCGGGGCGGGCATCGCACACCACGAGCCCACCCGGCCAGGCGAGCAGACGCTTGGCCATCGGGGCGCCCATGTTGCCGAGGCCGATGTAGCCGACGGTCACCGCCGTCGAATCGGGAGCGCTCACGAGCGGTACACCTGCCCGCCGTCGACGTTGTAGATCTGACCGCTGATCCAGCTCGCCTCATCGGAGAGCAGGAACAGGCACAGCCCGGCGAGATCCTCGGGGGTTCCCATACGCTGCAACGGGATCCGCTGGACGATCTGGTCGACAATGGCCTTCGGGGTGGACGTGCGGGTGGCCTCGGTGTCGATCGGGCCGGGTGCGATCGCGTTGATCCGGATCTTCGACCAGCCCAGCTCGGTGGCCAGCTGCTGCGTCAGGCTGTTGATGCCTGCCTTGGCCAGGCCGTAGTAGTTCGAGTAGGTCCAGGCCGCGGTCGAGGACTGGTTCACGATCGAGCCGCCCTTGGCCCGCATGTGGGGGACCACCGCACGGCACACCAGCAGGGCGCCGTCCATGTTGACGCTCATGAACCTGCGGTAGTAGTCCCAGTCCACGGTGAGCAGCGAGTCGATCTTCATGCCGCCGTAGATCGCGGCGTTGTTGACCAGGTGGTCGATGCCGCCGAACTTCTCGATCGTCACGTCGGCCAGTTCCTGCGCCGAGGCGCCGTCGGACACGTCGACCCGCTGGAAGATCGCGGAGCCGCCGTCGGCGACGATCTGCTTGGCGACCTGCTCGCCGAGGTCGGCGTTCAGGTCGGCGACCACCACGTTCGCGCCCTCGGCGGCGAGGCGCTTGGCGTAGACCTCACCGATGCCCTGTGCGGCGCCGGTGACGATCGCGGTGCGTCCGTCGAAACGTCCCATGCTGTTGTCCTGCTTTCTGTCGAGTCGAAGATTGCTCGGGAAGTGGCCGGGTTCTAGGAGGTGGCCGGGCCGGCGACGAGCTTGGTCTCGAGGTACTCCTCGAAGCCCGCGACACCCATCTCCCGGCCGATGCCGGACTGCTTGTAGCCGCCGAACGGGGCGTCCGCGGAGTACCAGAGACCGCCGTTGACGCCGAGGGTGCCGGTGCGCACCCCGGCGACCACCCGTTCGATGCGTCCGGGGTCGGTGCCCCACACGGCCCCGGACAGGCCGTACGGCGAGTCGTTGGCGATCCGGATCGCATCCTCGTCCCCGTCGTAGGGCAGGATCACGAGCACGGGTCCGAAGATCTCCTCCTGTGCCACTCGCGCGGAGTTGTCCAGTCCGGCAATGAGAGTCGGCTGGATGAAGTAACCGCGCTCCTGGCTTTCGAGGCGACCGCCGCCCGTGACGAAGGTGCCGCCCTCCTCGAGTGCGAGGTTCAGGTAGCCCTCGACGCGCTCGCGCTGCTTCGCCGAGATCAGCGGTCCGCAGACGACGCCGGGCTTGGTCGGGTCGCCGACCCCGACCCCCGCGAGTGCCTTGGCGGCGGCCGCGACGGCCTCGTCGTACTTCTCACGGGGCACCAGCAGGCGGGTGCACAGCGCGCAGCCCTGGCCGGCGTGCACGGCCACCGAGAACGCCGCCATGGAGCTTGCGGCCTTGATGTCGGCGTCGTCGAGGACGATGAACGCGGACTTGCCGCCGAGTTCGAGGAACACCTTCTTCAGGGACTGCGAGGCCGCGGCCATCACGGCGCGGCCGGTCGCCGTGGACCCGGTGAACGAGACCAGGTCGACGCGAGGATCGGTGCACAGTTGCTCGCCGAGCTTGTGATCGGTGGAGGTGACGATGTTGACGACGCCGGCCGGGATCTCGGTCTCCTCGGCGATCACCTTGCCGACCAGCGCGGCGCACCACGGGGTGTCGGGGGCGGGCTTGAGTACGACGGTGTTGCCCGCGGCGAGTGCAGGCCCCAGCTTGGCGAAGTTGATCTGGTGCGGGAAGTTCCACGGTGTGATTGCGCCGACCACACCGACCGCCTCCTTGAGCAGCCGGCGGTGCGTGGGGATTCCCATCGGAGTCGCGTTGCCGAGATCCTGTTCCCACGAATAGCTTTCGGCGAGATCTGCCCAGTAGCGCAGGTCCTCGATCGGACCCTCGAGCTGCGGGCCTGCGGTGAGCATGGCCGGCGCGCCGACCTCGGCGATGGTGACCTCGCGCAGTTCCTCGATGTGCGACTGCAGCGCGTCGCAGAGTTGGCGCAGGCAGCGGGCGCGGAAGGCGTGGTTTCGGGACCAGTCGGTGGTGTCGAAGGCGCGGCGGGCCGCGGTGATCGCGGCATCCATGTCCGACGCAGTGGCCTCGGCGGCGTGGCCGATCACCTCTTCGGTGGCCGGGTTCACGATCTCGAATGTGCCGCCGGAGCCGGGAACCAGTTTGCCGTCGACGAGCAGTGCCGAGCTGTCGGCAGGTCGAAGCGTCATTGCGCAGAACCTTCCTTTCTGGACAGGTGTCTGGACTATAGTTCGAACAAATGTCACACGCAATGGGTTTCGGGCAGAAGTGAATTCGAGATCGGGTCTCGACAAAACGTGAAAGCGGTGTCTACTGTGGGCACCGCCTCGGCGCCCCGGAGTCAGTTTCCGGGCCGTGGGTCGAGTGCTCTCTCGTTTCCCTGTTCGACTGATCGAAGGGAGTTCGTCATGAATCGAGTCGATGTGAGCGCCGGCGGCGGTGTCGTCGGTCGAACCGGGTTTGCCCGGTCGTGCCTCGTGAGATCGGAACGGTAGGGCGCTCAGCCCTGCTGACCAGCGACGATGGCGCGCGACACGATCCGGGATTCGGCCCGGAAGGATGGTTACGGGCAGCGAACTGTAGTAATGTCTGGACATGTGTCTAGTAGTAATCGTGTTTCCAGTAGCTTCGAATCCACCCGCCGGCGTCTGACGCCCAAGCAGGCCGACACCGTCGACCGCCTCTGTGTGGCCGCGGTGGACGTTCTGCGAGAAGAGGACTTCGCCGGGCTGACGGTCCGCACCGTCGCGGCCAGGGCGGGTGTCGGCCCCGCGACGGCGTACACCTACTTCTCGTCCAAGGAACACCTCGTCGCGGAGGTGTTCTGGCGCAGGCTCTCGCAGTCGCCGCGACCGGAGACGAACGGACACGATCGCACCGGGCGCGTCGTCGCGGTGCTGCGGGACATTGCGCTGCTGCTCGCCGACGAGCCCGGGCTCTCCGCCGCGGTCACCAACGCGCTGCTCGGCAGTGACCCGGACGTCGAACACCTGCGGTTGCGGATCGGCATCGAGATCCGGGACCGGCTCGTCGAGGCGCTGGGCGAGGACGCCGACCCCGACGTGCTCGAGACGCTCGAACTTCTCTACGCCGGAGCGCTGCTCCGAGCCGGCATGGGCTACGGGTCCTACGCGGACCTCGCCGACCGGCTGGAGCGTTCCGCCACAATAATTCTGGAGTAGCCAATGACCGACCCGACTGGTGCGACCCGCGCCGGATCCCTGATCGACCCAGTGGTCTTCAACCCGTACGACTACGACTTCCACGAGGATCCGTATCCCACGTACGCGCGGTTGCGCGCCGAGGCGCCGCTCTACCACAATCCGGAGATCGGGTTCTGGGCGTTGTCCCGGCACGCCGACGTCCAGGATGCGTTCAAGGACAACACGCGGCTCTCCAGTGCCAACGGGGTCTCGCTCGACCCGGCGGCCTACGGTCCGCACGCACACCTGGTGATGTCCTTCCTCGCCATGGACGACCCGCGGCACATGCGGCTCCGGCAGCTCGTCTCCCGCGGCTTCACTCCGCGCCGGGTCGCCGAGATGGACGGCCGGATCCTGGAACTGACACGGCAGTACCTGGATCCCGCGCTGGAGTCGGGTGAGTTCGACTGGATCGCCGAGGTCGCGGGCAAGCTGCCGATGGACGTGATCTCCGAACTGATGGGTGTGCCCCAACCCGACCGTGCGGAACTGCGACGGCTCGCGGATCTGGTGGTGCACCGCGAGGACGGGGTGCTCGACGTGCCGCAGGCGTCGGTCGAGGCGTCGATAAGCCTGATGGGCTACTACAAGGAGATGATCGAGCAGCGCCGGCGCTCTCGCACCGAGGACCTCACGTCGGCCCTGCTGGACGCCGAGATCGACGGCGACAAGCTGTCCGATCAGGAGATTCTCGGGTTCATGTTCCTCATGGTGGTCGCAGGCAACGAGACCACCACCAAGCTCCTCGGCAACGCCCTGTACTGGGGTGCGCACAATCCGGACCAGGTCGCGCCGGTGCTCGGTGACCCAGACCGGGTGTCGGACTGGGTCGAGGAGACCCTCCGCTACGACACCTCCAGCCAGATCGTCGCCCGCACCACCGCCGTCGACCTCGAGTACTACGGGCAGACGGTGCCGGCGGGGGAGAAGATGCTGCTGGTGATCGGGTCGGCCAACCGGGACGAGGACGTGTTCGACGACGCCGACCAGTTTCAGATCGGTCGTGACTCGACCAACAAGCTCGCGAGTTTCGGTGGCGGGGTGCACTTCTGCCTCGGCGCCCACCTCGCCCGGCTCGAAGCCAACATCGCGCTGCGGGAGTTCGCAACCCGGGTGCGCGAGTACGACGTCGACGAGTCCGGAATCGAACGTGTCCATTCGACGAACGTGCGGGGCTTCGCGGCCCTGCCGGTGAAGGTGAAGGTGCGCTGATGCCCCGTTTCGAGCCCAACCCCGACCGCAGGCCCGCGCTGATCAGCGGGGCATCCTCCGGAATCGGCGAGGCCACCGCCTACGCCCTCGCCGAGCTCGGGCACCCGGTCGCACTCGGCGCCCGCCGAGTCGAGCAGACCGAGGCGATCGCGGAGAAGATCCGCGCCAACGGCGGCGAGGCGTTCGTCCACCACCTCGACGTCACCGACGGCGAGTCCGTCGACGCATTCGTCACCGCCGCCGAGGCCGCCCTCGGACCGATCGAGATCGTGGTCTCCGGTGCCGGCGACCTCGAGTTCGGCATGGCCGACGAGATGGATCCGCTCCGCTTCTCCAAGCAGATCGACGTGCACCTGGTCGGCGCGCAGCGACTGGCTCACCGGGTGCTGCCCGGCATGCGCGAGCGCCAGCGCGGCGACTTCGTGTTGATCGGGTCGGACTGCGCCGACCGCCCGCGGCCGGGCATGGGCGCCTACGACGCCGCCAAGGCAGGCCTCGAGGCGATGGGCCGACAGATGCGAATGGAGCTCGAGGGCACCGGAATTCGGGCCTCGATCGTCCGCCCCGGGCCGACCTTCACCGGGATGGGCATGGACTCCACCCCGGAGATCCTCGCCCCCGTCGCCGAACTCTGGAGCAAGTGGGGCTTCGCGCGGCACGGCTACATGCTGCGCGCCTCCGACATGGCCAATGCCGTGCTCGCGGTCGTCACCGCGCCGCGCGGAGCGCATCTCGTGCTCGTCGAGGTGCAGCCGGAGGCCCCGCTGGCACCCCGTCCCACCCCCGAGAGCACCGACTCCACCGAGGAGAAGAACTGATGACGCTTCCACTCCCGCCCCGGGTGTCCGGCGGCGAACACGAGCACGGCCACCTCGAGGAACTGCGCACCGACCCGATCGCGCTGATGCGCCGGGTTCGCGAGGAGTGCGGCGATGTCGGGGTGTTCCGGCTCGTCGATCGTGACGTGGTGATGCTCTCGGGCGCCGAGGCCAACGAGTTCTTCTTCCGGTCCGACGACGAGGACCTCGATCAGCAGGCCGCCTACCCGTTCATGAAGCCGGTGTTCGGCGAGGGTGTCGTCTTCGATGCGAGCCCGGAGCGCCGCAAGGAGATGCTGCACAACACCGCGCTGCGTGGTGAGCAGATGAAGGGCCACGCGACCACGATCGGCATCGAGGTCGAGGACATGCTCTCGCGGTGGGGCGACGAGGGCGAGATCGACCTGCTCGAGTTCTTCGCCGAGCTGACCATCTACACATCCTCGGCGTGCCTGATCGGCAAGAAGTTCCGGGACGAGCTGGACGGCCGCTTCGCCGAGCTGTACCACGATCTCGAGCAGGGCACCGACGCCCTGGCCTTCGTGGACCCGTACGCGCCGATCGAGAGCTTCCGCCGCCGGGACGCCGCGCGCGTCGCCCTCGTCGAGCTGGTGCAGGGCATCATGGACGGCCGGATCGCGAATCCGCCTCAGGGCAAGGAGGATCGGGACATGCTCGACGTCCTGGTCTCGATCAAGGACGAGGAGGGCAACCTCCGGTTCTCCGCCGACGAGATCACCGGCATCTTCATCTCGATGATGTTCGCCGGCCACCACACCACCTCCGGCACCGCGGCGTGGTCGCTGATCGAACTGCTGCGCCACCCCGAGACGATGGCGGCGGTGACGACCGAGCTCGACGAGCTGTACTCCGACGGCGCGGACATCAGCTTCCACGCGCTACGCCAGATCCCGGTGCTCGAGGCCGTGATCAAGGAGACCCTCCGCCTGCACCCGCCGCTGATCCTGCTGCTGCGCGTCGCCCGCGGCGACTTCGAGGTCGGCGGGTTCGCGATCAACGAGGGCGATCTCGTCGCCGCGACCCCGGCGATCTCGAACCGGATCCCCGAGGACTTCCCGAATCCGGACCACTTCGATCCGGGCCGCTACATCGACCCGAACCAGGAGGACATCGTCAACCGGTGGACCTGGATCCCGTTCGGGGCGGGCAGGCACCGCTGCGTCGGCGCGGCCTTCGCGCAGATGCAGCTCAAGGCGATCTTCTCGTTGCTGTTGCGGGACTACGAGTTCGAGATGGCGCAGCCGGCGGACAGCTACCGCAACGACCACTCCAAGATGGTCGTCCAGCTGCAGCAGCCGTGCACGGTCCGCTACCGCAGGCGCACGAGCCGCGCGGCCGCCGTCGGTGCGGCCGCCGCTGCACCCGCGGGCTGCCCGGTCGCGCACAGCACGAGCGAGGCGTGATCATGCGCGTCGAGGCGGACCTGGACCTGTGCCAGGGGCACGCCGCCTGCGAGATGGAGGCGCCGGACGTGTTCACGGTGCCCAAACGGGGGAAGGTCGAAATCCTCGACGCGAACCCGCCCGAGTCGTTGCGCCCCGACGTGGAGAACGCGGTCCGCTACTGCCCGACCCAGGCGCTGCGGATCGTGGAGGACTGACAGCCGGGCGGCCGTCACACACACAGCCCCACCCACACACTTTTTCGAAGGAGAAGAAACCGATGACCGGATTCGATCGCGCCGAGCTCGACGAGATGGTGCAGCGTTGGCTGGATGCGAACAAGAAGGCCGAGGCCGAGGGTGACTGGAAGCCGTTGGCCGAGTTCTACACCGAGGACGCGACGTACGGCTGGAACTACGGTCCGAAGCAGGACTTCATGGCCGTCGGTCGGGACGAGATCCGGGAGGTGGCGCTGGGCCTCGAGATGCAGGGCCTCGAGGGCTGGGAGTACGACTACAAGCACGTTCTCGTCGACGACCGCACCGGCGACGTGATCGGGCTCTGGACCCAGGTCTCCGACGCCAAGCGTGAGGACGGCACCAACTACTCCGTGTACGGCATCGGCGGCAGCTGGTTCAAGTACGGCGGCAACTTCCAGTGGTCCTGGCAGCGCGACTTCTTCGACTTCGGCAACGTCTCCGCACTCTTCATGGAGATGATCCAGAACAACGCGCTGTCCGCGGGTATGCAGTCGCGGATCCAGCGATCCATCTCCGGCGAGAAGCTGCCGGGCTGGTACCCCGTCGGCCAGGCCCCGGTCCCGCTGTGGTGAGTCCCGAGACGGAGCCGGCGCGCTCGTTCGCGGCGCTCTCGCGTGCAGATCTCGCCACCCTGGTGCCGGAACTGCTGCTGACCGGCCAACTCATCGACCGCTCCGGCATGGCGCACCTGATCGTCGAATTCGGGCGCGAGGGTATGGCCCAGGTCGCGATCGAGGAATGGCAGGCGTCGAGTCCCTGGTACACCCGGCGCATGCAGAAGGCGCTGCGGTACGAGGGCGACGACGTGGTGACCATCTTCAAGGGTCTGCAACTCGACATCGGGGCGCCGCCGCAGTTCATGGACTTCCGGTACCGGGTGGACGACCCGCAGCACGGAGAGTTCTGGCTCGACCACTGCGGGGCACTGATGGACGTCGAGCCGCTCGGCGACGAGTACGTCACCGCTATGTGCCACGACATCGAGGACCCGACCTTCGACGCGACGGCACTCGCGACCAACCCGCATGCGCAGGTGCGGCCGATCCACCGGCCGCCGCGGCGGCCCGCCGACCGGCACCCGCACTGCGCGTGGACGGTGATCATCGACGACGCGCACGTTCCGCCCGTCATGGAGTCGCACACCGAGCAGATCGGGCGCACCGCCGCCAACGGCCTGGAACTGAGCCCGATCGACACCAGCGGCGAGGGCAACCACGACTACTCGGGCCCACTGCTCTCGGATGTCCGGTTCGCGGATTTCTCGCAGTCGGCACTGGTGCGGATCGCCGAGGAGGTGTCCCTGCAGCAGCATCTGCTCGCGCTCGGCTTCCTGATCGCCGTCCGCAAGCGGGCCGACGAGGGCAAGGCGCTGGAGATCACCCGCAAGCAGCTCACCGGTATCGCCGGCGTCACCGCGCAGCGGATCCGGGACGCGCTCGGACTGTCCGACGATCTCGAGAGTCTGGCGACGGTGCTGTCGCTGCATCCGCTGTTCAACCCGAAACAGTACGTGGACAGTGAGATTCGTTTCGACGGTGACCGGCTCGAACTCTGGATCGGACGTGGCGGACCGGTGGACGCGGACGGTGGCTGGCCGACCCTGATCGACGGCGAGCACCTGGAGGCGCTGCACGCGCTGGTGCGCGGAGTGAATCCGCGCTTCACCGTCCGGGTCGTTGGCGAGGAGCCCTCGGGCCTGCTCGTCGTGGTCGACACCACCGACGAGCCCGCTCGCGAATGCGTCGAGGTCGCGATCACCAAGGTCAGCACCGGCGCCGCTTTTGTTTTCGAAGACCGCGGAATTCCCCTGCCGCTGTATGTAATCTGACGCTCCACGTCAGCTGCGCGGCCGAACACTCGCAAAGGACATTTGCATGGCCTACACGTTCGCCGATCTGTTCGAGCACTCTGTGGACGCAATGCCCGACCGCGTCGCGATGATCGTCTCCGGCGAGGAGGTGACCTACCGTGAGCTCGACGAGCGGGCCAACCGGCTCGCCCACCACCTCGAGAACACCGGTTTCGGCGTGGGCGCCCACATCGGCATCCACATGCACAACTCGATCGAGACGATGGTCGCGATCATCGCGGCGTTCAAGCTCCGCGCCGTGCCGCTGACCGTGAACTACCGGTACACAGCCGACGAGCTGCAGTACCTCTACGACAACGCCGACCTCGAGGCCCTGGTGTTCCACCAGGGTTTCGCGGACAACGTCGCCGCGGTGCTGCCCGCGGCACCGCGAATCCGGCACCTGATCTCGGTTCCCGACGAGTTGGCGACCGGGCAGGAGGCACAGGTTCCGGACGCGCTCGCGTTCACCGACGCCCTGGCGGAGAGCACGCCCGAGAGGGGATTCGGGGAACGCAGCCCCGACGACCACTACATCTTCTACACCGGTGGCACGACCGGCAGGCCCAAGGGCGTGGTCTGGCGGCACGAGGACATCTGGCGGGTGCTCGCCGGCGGCATCGACTTCTATTCCGGTGAGCCGATCGCCGACGAGTTCCAGCAGTCCCGGAACGGTGTGGCCGCGGGCGAGGCGATGCGGTGGGTGATGCTGCCGCCGCTGATCCACACCTCGGCCCTGATGCCGACCTTCAACGCCTTCTTCTCGGGCAACACCGTGATCATGGAGCCGAAGTTCGACGCCGCCCGGGTGTGGGAGTTGGTCGCCGAACACCGGCCGCAGGTCATGGTGATCACCGGAGACGCGATGGGCAGGCCCCTGATCGACACCTTCCACGAACAGGACCGGGACACTTCGAGCCTGGCGGTGCTCGCATCCGGTGCGGCGTTGTTCTCCGGGTCGGTCAAGGATGCCTTCTTCGACGCGATGCCGAACCTGATGATCTCCGACTCGGTCGGATCCTCCGAGACAGGATTCGGCGGTATCGGTTTCGCCACCAAGGGGGTGGAGCAACACGGCGGCCCCAAGGTCGGCGGCAACAAGTACTCGGTCGTGGTCGACGACGACGGCCGCATCCTGCCGCCGGGCTCCGGCGGCGAGGGGTGGCTCACCAAGCTCGGCAACATCCCGGTCGGCTACTACAACGACCCCACGAAATCCGGCGAGATCTTCCGCACGGTGACGGGCTCCGCCGACGGGAGTTCCGCGAGCTCCACTCAACGCGCCGTCGTCACCGGCGACCGCGCCCGGATCGAGGACGACGGTTCGATCACCCTGCTCGGCCGCGGAAACATGGTGATCAACACCGGCGGTGAGAAGGTATTCGCGGAGGAGGTCGAGGCGGTCGTCAAGGCGCACCCGGACGTCTACGACGCGATCGTGATCGGCGTTCCCGACGACCGGTGGGGCAACCGGGTCGCCGCGGTGTTGCGGGCCCGCGACGGCGTCGAGCTGGACTTCGAATCCATCGAGAAGCACTCGCGCAGCCAGTTGGCCGGCTACAAGATTCCCCGCACCTTCTGGGTCGCGGCGGAGGTTGTGCGAACTCCCAGCGGCAAGCCCGACTTCGGCTGGGCCAAGGCCCACGCGACGGCGAACGACCCAGACCACCGAATCGACTAGACCTCCGCGCTCGGCGCGGACCTACGAGGAGTCCACTGCAATGGCCGACAACATCGACCTCGATCTGCCCGAAGGCTTCGACTTCACGAGCCCACAACTGCACGGCGAGCGGATGCCGTTCGAGGAGTACGCGAAGCTGCGTCGGCACGCGCCGGTGTGGTGGAACGCAAAGGACCCCGGGATCGACGGGTTCCAGGACGACGGCTTCTGGGTCGTCTCGCGGCACGCCGACATCCGGGACGTCTCCCTGCGTTCGGACGAGTTCTCCTCCAATGTGAACGGCGCGATTCCCCGTCACGAGGCCACGATTTCACCCGAGGAACTCGAGGTCACCAAGCACGTCCTGATCAACAAGGACGCCCCCGACCACACCAAACTGCGCAAACTGGTCTCGCGTCTGTTCACGCCGAGATCCGTGGAGTCGATGCGCGACGAACTCGAGGAACGCGCCGATCGGATCGCCTCGGGGGCCGTCGAGAGCGGTAGCGGTGACTTCGTGCACGAGGTCGCCAGTGAGCTCCCGATGCAGGCGATCTCGGAGCTGCTCGGGGTTCCCGCCGAGGCGCGGCAGCAGCTGTTCGAGTGGTCCAATCAGATGACCGGTTACGACGACGAGACCCTGGCCGGCGAGTCCCGGATGGCCTCGGCGCAGATCCTCGGCTACGCGTACGAGTTGGCGGAGGCTCGGCGGGCGGAACCGCTCGACGACATCATCTCCGCCCTCGTGCAGGCCGACGTCGACGGCGAGGCCCTGACTCCGGAACAGTTCGGGTTCTTCGTCGTGATGCTCGCGGTTGCCGGAAACGAAACAACCCGAAACGCAACGACTCTCGGCTTGATGGCGTTTCTCGAGCACCCCGAACAGTGGGAGCTGTTCAAGCGGGAACGGCCGAAGACCGCTGCAGACGAGATCATCCGCTGGGCGTCACCGCTCATCGCGCAGCAGCGCACCGCGTTGCTGGACACCGAGATCGCGGGTACCTCGATCGCGAAGGGTCAGCGAGTGGTGCTGCTGTACGGGTCGGCGAACTTCGACGAGGAGGTGTTCGAGAACCCGAACACCTTCGACATCCTGCGTGACCCCAACCCGCATCTCGCCTTCGGCGGGACCGGTCCGCACTACTGCATCGGTGCGAATCTCGCGCGGATGGAGATCGATCTGATCTTCAACGCGATCGCCGACCACATGCCCGACATCACCAGACTCGGCGATGCGGTCCGGCTGCAGTCAGGGTGGATCAACGGCATCAAGGAGTTGCGGGTCGACTACGGCTGCCCGCAGTCGGCGAAGGCGCCGGCCGGCGCCGATCAGTGTCCCGTGGTGCACTGAACGTGACGGCGCCGGCGGGGTCGGGGGGACGCAATACCGCGGTGGCACTCCGGGGTCCGACGCGGGATTTCGGGAGAGGGGTGCTGCGGGGGCTCGGCGAGTTCTACAAGATGGCGGCGGATGTCGCCGTCGGCTTGGTGCGGACCCGTTTCCAGCTCCAGGAGTTCCTCGAACAGAGCTGGATGATCGCGCGGGTGTCGATCGTGCCGACCGTTCTGGTCGCCGTGCCGTTCACCGTGCTGGTGAGCTTCACCCTCAACATCCTGCTCCGTGAGATCGGCGCCGCGGACCTCAGCGGTGCGGGTGCCGCTCTCGGTGCGGTCACCCAGGTCGGTCCGGTCGTGACGGTCCTCATCGTGGCCGGCGCAGGCGCGACCGCGATCTGCGCCGACCTCGGGTCCCGGACCATCCGGGAGGAGATCGACGCGATGGAGGTGCTCGGCATCGACCCGATCAACCGCCTGGTCATCCCGAGGGTCGTCGCGTCGACGGTGGTCGCGCTGCTGCTCAACGGACTGGTGTGCGTAATCGGCATCGCAGGCGGTTTCGTGTTCTCGGTGTTCCTGCAGGGCGTCAACCCGGGCGCGTTCGCGGACGGCATCACACTTCTCACCGGCCTGCCGGAGGTGGCCATCTCGATGGTCAAGGCGGCACTGTTCGGACTGCTCGCGGGTCTCGTCGCATGCTACCGCGGCCTGACCGTCCGGGGAGGCCCGAAGGGCGTGGGTGAGGCGGTCAACGAGACCGTCGTCTACGCGTTCATGGCCCTGTTCGTGGTGAACACCATCGTCACCGCCGTCGGTATCCGCCTGACGGCGGGCTGAGAGGGGGGCACGTGGCACTCACACCGACCGGAAAGTTCGGTCCCACCCGGGCCCGTGTCGCCCGGGCGTCGAGGTCGATGGACGACCTCGGGCGCCAGGCCGTGTTCTTCGCCCGCGCCATCGGGTTCATCCCGTGGGCACTGCGCAAGCATCCGAAGGAGGTGCTGAGGCTGATCGCCGAGATCAGCATGGGCACCGGTGCGCTCGCCCTGATCGGTGGCACCGTGGCCGTCGTGGGGTTCCTGACCCTGGCCTCGGGCGGCACCATCGCGATCCAGGGCTTCAGTTCGCTCGGCAACATCGGTGTCGAGGCCCTGACCGGATTCTTTTCCGCGTTCATCAACGTGCGGATCGCGGCACCGGTGATCGCGGGAATCGGGCTGTCCGCGACCATCGGGGCCGGGTCGACCGCACAGCTCGGCGCGATGCGGATCAGTGAGGAGATCGACGCGCTCGAGTCGATGGCGATCAGCTCGATTCCCTACGTCGTCAGCACCCGCGTCCTCGCAGGCATGCTGTCGATACTCCCGCTGTACTCGCTGGCGCTGGTCGCCTCGTTCCTCGCCGGTCGCTTCACCACCGTGATCATCTTCGGGCAGTCCTCGGGCCTGTACGACCACTACTTCACGACCTTCCTCGACCCGGTCGACGTCGCGTGGTCGTTCGTTCAGGTGCTGGTGATGGCGATGCTCGTGATGCTCATCCACACGTACTACGGCTTCAACGCCGCCGGTGGGCCGTCCGGAGTGGGCACAGCGGTCGGTCGCGGCGTACGGCTGTCCCTGATCTGCGTGGTCGCGGTGACGCTGCTCGTCTCGCTCGCGATCTACGGCGGCTCCGGCAACTTCAATCTGTCCGGTTAGGGGGGTACGTGCGCAGGTACGGATACAAGCTGGCCGCGGTGGCGCTGGTCGTCGCGGTCGCCGGCGTCGTCACCCTGGCGATCGCGCTGTTCAATCAGTCGTTCACGCAGCGTGTCCCGGTCACGGTGGTCGCCGAGCGCGCCGGACTCGTCATGGATCCCGGCGCCCGGGTGAAGATGGCCGGGGTGACGGTCGGGACCGTCGAGTCGATCTCCCCGGACAGCGATGCGACCGCGCGACTGTCGCTGCTGCTCGACCCGGACGCGCTCGCCGCGATCCCCGCGAATGTGGCGGTCGAGATCACCTCGAACACCGCATTCGGCGCCAAGTTCGTGAGCATGTCCGCGCCGGCGGAGCCGAGCGAAGCCAGGCTGGCTGCCGGCGCCACCATCGACGCGTCGCACGTGACCGTGGAGATGAACACGGTCTTCGAGAACCTGACCGAGGTGCTGCGCACCGTCCAGCCCGAGAAGCTCGACGCCACCCTCGGCGCCATCTCCACCGCACTGCAAGGTCGGGGTGACCGTCTCGGAAACGCTCTCTCGCAGGCGGATTCGTCCTTGGTTGAGTTCTCGGGCGCCTACCCGGAGCTCGATCGGACGCTGACCTCGCTGCCTCCGGTCACCGACACCTACGCGGCTGTGTCTCCGGACCTCATGCGGTCACTGGAGTCGCTGACCACCTCGGGCGACACAATCGTGGACCAGCAGAAGAACCTGAGTCTGCTGCTGCTGAATGTGACCGGGCTGGCGAACACCGGGGGCGAGGTCCTGGCGCAGAACACCGACGCGGCGACGTCGGTGATGTCCCTGATGCGGCCGACCACCGCCGTGCTCGAGGAGTATTCGCCGGTGTTTCCGTGCATGTTCCACGGTCTGGAGGAGAGCAAGCACATCGGGTGGGGCGCCTACAACGGCCAGCCCGGACTGAAGATGTCGATCAGCCTCGTCCCCGGTGCCGAGCCCTACCACTACCCGGACGACCTGCCGAAAGTCGCGGCGACCGGCGGACCGCACTGCATGGGTCTGCCACTGCGTGACCCGAACGTCAACGCCCCCTATCTGGTGACCGACACCGGAGTGAACCCCTTCGCGCCGGACCGGCAGCCGGGCGGCGGGCAGTCGAACACCACGAAGGATTTGATGAGCTACCTGTTCGGGACGGCGGGCCGATGAGCGCCGGTTCGGCCCTGCGCAAGGGCTACGCGGTCAAGTTCGGCATCTTCGTTCTGGTCATGCTTCTCGTCAACGCGGGCCTGATCCTGGTGTTCGGCCAGCTGCGCAGTGGTGGCGCCACCACCCATGCCGCCGAGTTCACCAGTGCGTCGGGCCTCAAGCCCGGCGACAAGGTGCGCATCGCCGGCGTGCCGGTCGGCGCGGTCAGCTCGGTGCGGCTCGCCGGCGACCACCGCGCCGACGTGGAATTCACCGTCGACGACGGCAACACGCTGACGATCGCGACGAGGGCCGCGGTCCGCTACCAGGACCTCGTCGGGAACCGGTACCTGGAACTGCTCGACAGTCCCGGTGGTGCCGGCAGCGCACAGCCGCTCGCAGCGGGGGAGACGATCCCGGTGGAACGCACCGCACCTGCCCTCGACCTCGACGCGCTGCTCGGCGGGTTCAAGCCGCTGTTCCAGGCGTTGGATCCGGATCAGGTCAACGCGCTGTCGATGTCGCTGCTGGAGGTGTTCCAGGGCCAGTCGGGCACCGTCTCCTCGGTGCTCGCGCACACCGGGTCCATCACGAACACTCTCGCGGACCGGGACGAACTGATCGGCCGGGTGATCGACAACCTCGACGCCGTCCTCGCGGAACTACGGGGACGCGGCGGGCAGTTCGGCGACACCCTCGACCACCTGCAGCAACTCGTCAGCGGCCTGGACGCGGACCGGGAACTGATCGGCGCGGCGGTGTCGAGCGTGAACACGGCGACCGGTACGTTCGCCGACCTGCTCGCGGACACCCGGCCGGACATCTCCGGAACCCTCACCCAGCTCGGTGCGACCCTCGATCCACTGGTCGAGCAGCAGGGCGAGCTGAACCGGATCGTCGAGTCGATGCCGGCGAACTACCGCCAGCTCGTGCGAATCGGCGCCTACGGGTCGTTCTTCAACTTCTACCTGTGCGGCATCGCGATGAAGGTCGACGGCGCCGAGGGCAAGCCGATGACCGTGAACCTGATCGAGCAGAAGACCGGGAGGTGTGCGCCGCGATGAGAACCATGACGGAGAACCGGGCGGTGCGGGTGGGTGTGGTCGGACTGGCCGTCACCGCCGCGGTCGTGGTGGCCGCTCTGCAGTACCAGAACCTGCAGTTCCTCAAGTCCGGTGTCCGGTACAGCGCGGTGTTCGTCGACGCCAGCGGACTCGCTGCAGGCGACGAGGTGAACGCGGCCGGCGTGAAGATCGGCACCGTCGAGGCCATCGGCGTCGAGAAGGGCCGGGCACGAGTCGATTTCCGCCTCGACGAGACCGTCGGCATGGGGGAGAGCACCGCGGCGGCGATCACCACGATGTCGCTCCTCGGCAAGCGGGCGGTGAGCCTGGACCTGCAGGGCGAGGGGCGGATCCCCGTCGAGGGGCAGATACCGCTCGATCGGACCCGCTCGGCCTACTCGCTGCCCGACGTCCTCGGTGACCTGACCACCACCGTCGAGGACATCGACCTCGATCAGCTGTCGGCGTCGCTGGACGAGGTCGGAAAGGTGATGGCGGACAGCGCCCCCAACCTGCGGCCGGCGCTCGACGGTGTCGCCCGCATCTCCGACAGCCTGAACCGGCGCGACGAGACGCTGCGGGCGCTGCTCTCCGACGCCGACAACGTCGCCGGCATCCTCGCCGAACGTGGCCCCCAGGTCGATTCCCTGCTCGTGGACGGCAACGCGCTGCTCGGGGAGCTGGACCGGCGCCAGGCCGCGCTGTCGGAGGTGATCACCAACGTCTCGGCCGTCTCCACCCAGCTCAGTGGGCTGGTACACGACAACGAGGCGCAGATGGCCCCGGTCCTGGACAAGCTCAACACCGTGGTCGGGATCCTGCAGAAGAACAGGGACAACATGTCCCAGGGCATCGACGGGCTCGGCACCTATGTCGGCACGCTCGGCGACACCGTGGCCAGCGGACCCTTCTACTACTCGTACATCCAGAACCTGCTGCCAGGGCAGTTCACCCAGCCGTTGCTCAACGCGGGATTCGGGTTGCCACCCGCGCCGCTGCCCATCCCGGAGATCAAATGACGACCATCCCAGCCGCCTGGCGCAGGCCGGCCCTCGCGGTGGCCGCGCTCGTGCTCGTCGCCGCGCTCGTCGGCGCGGGTTACCTTGCGGTGCAGCATCTTCGCTACTACCGGGTGACCGCCTACTTCACCTCCACCACCGGCCTCTACGTCGGTGACGACGTCCGGGTGGTCGGGGTGGACGTCGGCCGCGTCACGGGTATCGACCCCGACGGGGAGCGGATGCGGGTGCAGCTGAAGCTGGACCGGGCGGTGCCCGTCGCCGTGGACGCGAAGGCGGTCATCGTGGCGCAGTCGCTGGTCTCCGCGCGTTTCGTGCAGTTGACGCCGGCGGTCACCGACGACGACGCGCCCGCGCTGGCCGACGGTGCGGTCATCGGGGTCGATCGCACCGCGGTCCCGGTCGAGTGGGACCAGGTCAAGGCCGAGTTGGGGCGCGCGGCCGACGCCCTCGGCCCCAAGGACGGTGACCCGGGTCCCGCCGCGAACCTGCTCAACGGCGCGGGAACCGCGTTGCAGGGCAACGG
Source organism: Rhodococcus sp. NPDC003348 (assembly GCF_053589375.1). Taxonomy (NCBI): domain Bacteria; kingdom Bacillati; phylum Actinomycetota; class Actinomycetes; order Mycobacteriales; family Nocardiaceae; genus Rhodococcus; species Rhodococcus sp. NPDC003348. Next base: position 22,780 of record NZ_JBSFRT010000048.1, on the reverse strand, counting down.
AACCGCACTGGGTAACTCGGTCGTCGAGCTGTCGCAGGCGATGAGCACGCTGTCCGACAGCGGCGGCGACCTCTTCGGTACCATCCGCGGACTGCAGGCGTTCACCACGGCGCTCGCCGCGAGCAACGAGCAGATCGTGCAGTTCCAGGGTCGACTGGCGTCGGTGTCGGGCCTGTTGGCGGACAGTCGAACCCAGCTGGCACCGGCACTCGGAGACCTGGACACCGCAATCGTCGACGTGCAGCGGTTCGTCGCGGAGAACCGGACCGGCCTCACCGACCAGGTGCAGAAGCTGGCGGACGTGTCGCAGGTGCTGGTCGACAAGCGGGACGGACTCGAGAAGATCCTGCACCTGGGTCCGACCGCGCTGTCGAACTACTACAACATCTACCGGCCTGCGCTCGGCTCGATGATCGGTGTGCCCGCCTTCCAGAACGTCGGCAATCCGATCAACTTCATCTGCGGAGCGATCGCCGGTGTCGCGAACGAGACGTCGGAGAAGGGCGCTGAGCTGTGCGCCCAGTATTTGGGCCCGCTGCTGAACACGGTCAAGGCGAACTATCCGGACCTGACCTTGAACCCGAGCCGTTCCCTCGGTGCCCATCCGGATCAGTTGGTCTACAGCGAGCCGCAGCTGAAGCCGGCCGCTCAGGCGACCGCGGCGGCGACCGTGACGTCGATGCCTGCGCTGACCATGCCGACCGTCCCGGTGCCTGACCTGGGCGGGCTCCTCGCACCGTGGAAGGGGAACCGATGATCGGCAGAGCGTGGGCGGCGGGCGGCGTCGCGTTGACGGGGGCGCTGCTGCTGTCGGGCTGTCAGTGGAGCGGGCTCAACTCCGTCGCTCTGCCTGGCGCGGCGGGACGCGGCGAGGGCAGCTGGTCGGTGGTGATCGAGATGCCCGATGTCACCACCATCAGCCCGAACTCGCCGGTGATGGTCGGCGACGTCACGGTCGGCAGCATCAGTGCGATCGAGACCGCCGACTGGCATGCGAAGGTGACCGTCTCCCTGGACGGTTCGGTGCAGTTGCCGGCGAACGCCACCGCCCGGATCGGTCAGACCAGCCTGCTCGGGTCCAAGCACATCGCTCTTGCGCCGCCCACCGACGTCCCGCCGGAGGGAACGCTGGCCGACGGTTCGGTGATTCCGCTGGAGCGGGCGGGGGTGTATCCGACCACCGAGGAGGCACTGACCGCGCTGTCGGTTGTTCTCAACGGTGGTGGGCTCGCGCAGGTGCAGACCATCACCACCGAACTGAACAAGGCACTCGACGGCCGACAGGATTCGGCGCGGAACCTGCTGTCCCAGATGGACACCCTCGCCGACACCCTCGACCGGCAGCGGGGCGCGATGGTGACCACGATGGCGAACCTCGACGGGTTCGCAGGCGAGATCGCGTCGCAGCGCGACGTACTCGGTCGTGCGCTCGACACCCTGGACCCGGCGATGAAGGTGCTCTCGGATCAGCGTGCCGAGCTGACGTCGGCCCTCGGTTCGGTCGGTCGGTTCGGTGACGTGGGAACCGAACTGGTCAACCGGACCCGGGACGACCTGAAGGCCAATCTGGCCGCGCTGGAGCCGACGTTCGCGCAGATCGCGGCCGCGGGACCGGACCTGATCAACAACCTCGGCAGTCTGAGCACCTTCCCGTTCCCGCAGGTCACCCTCGATCAGGCGATGCGGGGCGACTACACCAACCTCTGGGTGCTGGTGGACCTCACGGCCGCGCGCCTGCAGGAGAGCATTGCCGGTGGCGCCCTGGTGGGACCGCCGACGGCCGTCTCCGCGGGCGCGGTGGCCGACCCGATGACCGCGCCACTGGCGGCGGTCGCAGGGCAGCAGCAGTCGCCGAAGGGGGAGGGCAGCGGCCGATGATCCTGACCAAACTGGTTCGCACGCAGTTGACGATCTTCGCGGTCATCGCGGTGATCGGGATGACCGCGGCGGCGATCTCGTACCTGCGGATCCCGACCACCCTCGGGATCGGTCGCTACACCGTCACCGTCGAGATGCCGAACGCGGGCGGGCTGTACCGCAACGCGAACGTCACCTATCGCGGTGACACGATCGGACAGGTTCGCGAGGTACGCCTCGACCCCGACGCGGTGCGGGCCGAGCTGTCCCTGCAGAGTTCGACGCCCGTGCCGACCCTCGATCTCGCGGTGGCGGTGCGTAGCGTCTCGGCGATCGGCGAGCAGTATGTGGACCTGCAGCCGAGCACCACCGAGGGTCCCTTCCTGAGCGACGGGGACGTGATCGAGGCATCGCAGGTGACCGTGCCGCAGGAGATCGGTCCGGTGCTCGACCAGGCCAAGGCGATGCTCGCGACCGTCCCGCAGGACAAGCTGCGCGCGGTGATCGACGAGTCCGCGGCCGCGTTCGCCGGAAAGGGCCCGGACCTGGCGCGCCTGCTCGACTCCACCACCTCGTTCGTCGATCAGGCTTCGGCCGCAACGACTCCCGCGACCACCCTGGTGCGAAATCTGGCGCCGCTGCTCGACACGCAGGTCGTCACCGGCGACCAGATCCGGCAGTGGACCGCGAACGTGGCGCATCTGAGTGAGCAGCTCGCGGTCGCGGACGGCTCGGTCCGCGGCATCCTCGACAATGGGCCCGCGGCGGCCGCCGAGGCGGACACCCTGTTCCAGGACCTGCGACCGACGCTGCCGGTGCTGCTCGCGAACTTCACCAGTACCGCCCAGGTGGCGGTCACCTACAACCCGTCGATCGAGCAGGTGCTGGTGATCCTGCCTCCGCTCGTGGCCGCGCAGGAGACCGTCGTGCAGAAGGGGCAGGCCGACGGCGCCGCGTACGTCAACTTCCATGTGCAGGCACAGGACCCGGCCGCGTGCTCCACCGGCTACCTTCCCGCCGACCAGCGCCGGGACCCGACCGACATGAGCGTGCCCGACACCCCACCGGACCTGTTCTGCAGTGTGCCGCAGGACTCGAAGTTCGCCGTCCGCGGATCCCGGAACATCCCCTGCATGGACGTACCCGGCAAACGCGCCCCGACGCCCGCGATCTGCAAGAGCGACGAACCGTTCGTGCCCGCGGGCACCAACGCCCCCGACGAGTTGTACGCCGGGCCCGACGGAACGCAGTACGTCCACACCGAGGTGGCGCCCGCGGCGGCGGGTGGGGGAGGTGACGCCGGATGGCAGCAACTCCTGGGCCCACGGCCGTGACCGCGGCGCGACCCGACGCCGTCGTGGCGATCACCGACACCGGCGGCGCCGACGGTGACGATGCGCCCCACGGGCGGCGATGGTTGCGGATCCTGCTGTCCCTCATCGGGATCGCCGCGACCGGTGCGTTGGTCGCCGGAGTCGTGACAGCCGGGTCGACGTGGCTAGCGGACCGGTCCCTGGCCGCGCATCGGCAGGCGCGCGTCGACGCCGCCACCGAGGGTGTGCTGGCAATGATCGACGTGCACACCGACACGGCGGACGCCGACCTCGCGCGACTACGCGAACGGAGTACCGGGCAGTTCGCCGACGAACTCGCCGACGGACACGCGGGACTGGCCACCGCGATCCGGGACGCGGCGGTGAACTCCGACGGCCGCATAGACTCCGCCGCCCTCGCGTCGGAGACGGATGGATCGGCGGTGGTGATCGTCGCGGCGTCCGCCCAGGTCGCGAACGTCGACAGCCCGACCGCCGCGCCGCGCAGCTACCGGTTGCGGGTGACGGTGGACGGCGTCGACGGACGGCTGCTGATGTCGAAGGTGGAGTTCGTGCCATGAAGGGAAGGCGCATCGCGCTGGTGACCGCCGCCCTCGCGGTGGTCGCGATGGTTGTCGCCTTCACGGCGCTGTCGTGGGCGAACCGTGCGGCCGCCGAGCGGGAAGCGGTCCGGACCGACGCCGTGGCCGTGGGGCCTGCTCTGGTCGAGTCGGTGCTGAGCTACAACTCGCCGACCGTCGACGCGGATCTGGACCGGGCCGCACAGGCCGCCACCGGAGAATTCCGGGAGCGCTTCACCGACTACGCAACGAAAACCGTTGCCCCGCAGTCCAAGGAGCAGGGGATCAGTACCCGGGCTTGGGTGGTGGATGTCGGATTCGTCAGTGGCACAGACGATCACGTGCGGCTGCTGATGTTCGTGGACCAGATCACGACGTCCACGGCGCAACCGGCCCCCGCGAGCGCGACCAGTCGGGTGGAGGTGGGTCTGGACCTGGTCGACGGTCAGTGGCGCATCGCGGAGTTGACGCCCGTGTAGGTCGCGGTGTTCGCGCGAGGGGTGGGTGAGTCGCCACCTTGGGTGTCTGTCGACGCCGGCTGCGTGGGCGGAGTCTTGATGTCAGCAAGCAAGACCAACCCCCACCACCAGCAAGGAGAAACACCATGTCGAACACCATCAAGCGAGTTCTGGCCACCGCGGCGATCGCCGCTTTCGCAGTCGCCGGCGGCGCCGGCATCGCGTCGGCTGACGGCGGTGCCGCGAACGGTGGCAGCGCAAACGGCGGGACGGCGACCACGGGCGCGGGTGGTGCCGGCGGTGCCGGGGGTGCCGGTGGCAACAACGGTGGCGTCGTGCTCGGCGGCGTCAACATCGGTAGCGGCAACCAGTCCGGGCCGGTGGTCGGTAACGGCGGCGCGGGCGGTGCCGGTGGCAACAGTGGCGGCGCCAATGCCAACGGTGGCAGCGCCAACGGCGGCACCGGTGGTGCCGACACCTCGAACAGCGGCAACAACAGCGGCAACACCACCACGACGACCACGACAACCGAGGACAACTGCGGCATCATCTGGTTCTTCTGCTGACGCGGCGGAATTCGACGCCACCTGAGCGACGGGCTCGGCACCTTCGGGTGCCGGGTCCGTCGGCGTTGCCGCGTCCCGGTTTCGGCGATGAGATGTTGGTGCCGGGTGCGTCGGGGGTGGGGCCGATACGCCACCTTGGGTGTCTGTCGGTGGGGGGCATATGAGCGGAGTCTTGATGTCAGAAGGCAAGACCAACCCACCAATCATCTTCCAGGAGAACACAATGTCGAACACCATCAAGCGAGTTCTGGCCACCGCGGCGATCGCCGCTTTCGCAGTCGCCGGCGGCGCCGGCATCGCGTCGGCTGACGGCGGTGCCGCGAACGGTGGCAGCGCAAACGGCGGGACGGCGACCACGGGCGCGGGTGGTGCCGGCGGTGCCGGGGGTGCCGGTGGCAACAACGGTGGCGTCGTGCTCGGCGGCGTCAACATCGGTAGCGGCAACCAGTCCGGGCCGGTGGTCGGTAACGGCGGTGCGGGCGGTGCCGGTGGCAACAGTGGCGGCGCCAATGCCAACGGTGGCAGCGCCAACGGCGGGACCGGTGGTGCGGACAGCTCGGGCAGCAACAACAACAGCGGGAACACCACCACGACCACCACCACGGACGTCCAGGACTGCCCCTTCTACTGGCCCTTCTGCTGATGCCACGGCCGCAACGGCCCAGTTGACACGGCCGGAACCGCCCAGTCGACACGGCCGGAACGGCCCAACCCGTCGGGGCCGGTGCTCCACCCGGAGCGCCGGCCCCGACCCCCGACCACTCTCCACGAAAGGACCACACAATGTTCACCACCACCTCGACCATCGTTCGCGGGACGCTCGCCGGACTCGCCGTGACCGCAACCCTGCTGTCGGGCGGCACTGCCCTCGCCGCCGCCACTCCGATTCCCGAGGGGCCGCCCGCGCCGGCAGTCGCGCCGGGCGCCACCGGACCACTGCAGAACGGGCCGGGCGGCGTCGTGCTCGGCGGCGTCAACGTCGGACCCCTGGGCGCGGGTGGCCTCACCGCCGGGCCCGGTGGAGTCGGGTTCGGTGGCATCGACCTCGGTACGGGCTCGCCGCTCGGATTCTGACGATTCCGATGTAAGGAACTGACGAGCTGCGGCGATACATCCATTGCCCGCACATGCGAGACCGGGACGGGAGGACGTCATGTCGAGCACCACCCCTGAACAGGGCCGCCGCACCACCGTGGTCGCCGACGACGGAGTCCCGATCGCGGTCCACGAATACGGTCCCGCCGATGCCGACGTCACCGCCGTGTTCCTGCACGGGCACTGCATGCAGTCCGGGTCGTGGGACCTGTTGCGGTACGCGCTGGAAGCGTCCTGGGGCGGCCGGGTGCGGATGGTGTTCTACGACCACCGCGGCCACGGCCGGTCCGGCCACGCGGATGCGAGCACCTACACGATCGACCAACTCGGTCGTGACCTCGACACCGTGATCAGCACCGTCGCACCGTCCGGCCCGCTGGTGCTGATCGGGCACTCGATGGGCGGCATGACCGTGCTCACCTACGTGCGCCAGCAACCGGATTCGGTGCGGGGCAGGGTGGCCGGGGTCGCGCTGATCTCAACGGCGGCAGCCGGATTGGCCGATGCGGGACTCGGGCGGCTGTTGCGCAGCCCGGCGGTCGGTGCCTTCCATGCCGCGGTCCGCTGGGCGCCGCGCGTCACGGCCGGCTCGAAACGGGTGAGTTGCCTGGTCGGGGCCGCCGCGGTCCGTGTCGCGGGCACCCGCGGCCGCGTCGCCGACCCCAGGATGGTCGCGGTCGTCGCGGCGATGGCGGGCGAGACGTCGGTGGTGACGATGTCGAGCTACCTGAAGTCGTTCGTGGATTTCGACGAGTCCGCGGCCGTGGCCGCGCTGGCCGGTATCCCCGCGGTGGTGGTGTGCGGCTCCGCGGACGTGCTGACGCCGCTCACGCACTCGGAGGCCCTGGTGGCCAGTTTGCCCGGCGCGGACCTGGTGCGCATCACCGGAGCCGGTCACTCGGTGATCGTGGAACGGGCCGCCGAGGTGGCAGCGGCGCTGGACGGACTGATCGCACGTGTGGGCGGAGGTCGGGACAGCCTCGTTCCCGCCGGCTGAGGTCACAGGTCGTGACTGGTGACGATTCCGCTGTGCAGGGCGCGTTCGGCGAGCGCCACCCGCTTCTGGTTCTGCGGCAGGTCCTCGACCCCGAACTTCCCGAACAGCGTCCGCAGGTGCGCCTTGACCGTGTCGACGGTGAGGAACAGTTCCTCCGCGATCTGCTGATTCGACGCCGGATTCGAGAACGAGACGCCGTGCTTGTACGGCCGGCACAGTGCGACCAGCACCGACCGCTGCGTCTGCGTGAGGGCGCGCACGTTCGGTGCCGACCCGGCCACCATCGTCGCGTCGTCCGCGACACCGCCGAACTCCTGGAACGTCAAGGCCGTCCCCCCGACCCGGACGCTGTCGCCGGGCCGCAGCCGACGGCGCCCGGTGATCCGGTCGCCGTTGACATATGTCCCGTTCCTGGACAGCCCGTCGTCCACGATCGTCCAGTGCCCGCCCACGTACTCGAGCACCGCGTGGATCCGTGAGACCTCGTCGTCGTCCGGGAGTGACAGATCCGCTTCGGCGGAGCGGCCGACGATGACACGGGGCCGATCGGGTGACAGCTCCCACGCAGTCTGCCCACCCCGGCCGTCCGAAGAGGTCAGCCGGGCCAGCGCGACACCGTCCGTGGTCACGAACTCATCGTCCCTCGTGGTGGGCGGTGCGCGCCAGCCGACCGGCAGATTCAGCCCGTGGGCCCGAACAGGGGACCACCACCGAACGCGCCGCGGTGCGACACCGGTTGACCACCCGTGACATCGGTGACGCCGTACTCCAGCGCCGTCTCCGCGGTGACGAGGGTGTGGCCGCTGCGGTCACCCACGTTCGGGTCGTTCGCCAGCGCGACGATCACGCGCCCGACGAACTCCGGTGACTCGGCGTCCTCGAGGGAGAAGCCCTCGAAGCTCTTCATGCCGCTGGCGACCATCCGCTCGTTGCGGATCAGCCCGAGCCAGAAACTGAGGGCGGTGACACCGGTGCCCTTGAGTTCGACGGCCATGTCGGCCGCCATCTTGTCCAATCCCGCCTTGGACATGCCGTACAGCACCGAGTGCAGGTAGCCGCGGGTGCCGAACGAGGAGATGTTGCCGATGATCCCCGAGCCGCGGGGCACCATCAGCTTCGCCGCTTCGACGCTCGCGACGTAGTGCGCGCGCAGCCCCAGCCCGATCAGGCTGTCCCAGTCGTCGACCGGGCGCTTCCAGAACGGCTGCGAAAATCCCGCGTACCCGTCGGCCGGGCCGGCCCACACATTGTTGATCAGCAGGTCCAGCCGCCCGCCCTGCTCCTCGGCGATCCGCGCGAACAGCTTCTCGATCTGGGCGTCGTCGCTGTGATCGCACTGCACCGCGATGCCCTGGCCGCCGCGTTCGGTGACCTCGGTGGCCGTGCGGTCGAGCTTGCCGCCGGTCCCGACCTCGCCGCGCGCGGTGACGTACACCGTCCAGCCGTCCGAGCCGAGAGCGAGGGCGATGCCCTTGCCGACACTGCGGCTCGCGCCCGTGACCAGCGCGACGCGCCGGTCGACCCCGTTGTTCGTGCCCGGCGCGCTCACGAGGCCGCCTCCGCGAACGCACCCTCGACGACGACGGTCTCCGCCGGGAGCGGACGGACCATCGCCCACGTCTCGGTGAAGTGGCACTTCGACATCTTCCACTCGCCGTCCTCGAGGACGTACTCGTCGTCGTACTCGCCGGTCATCAGCTTCTCGGTGTTGTCCATGAGGTTGAGCTGGCGGAACCGCAGCGTCCACCGGCCGGTCGCGGTGCCGTCGCCGGTGACCGTGATCTCGGGGTGCATCCCGTGATGCATGTCGAAGATGACGTGCTTGCCGTCGACGGTGTGCAGTGCGACCTTCGTGAAGATCTCCGCCATCGGGTCCGCGTCGTCGAACGCGCCGAGGCGGCCGTAGTCGATGCGCGCGCCACGGCGAATGAAGCAGTCGCGGAACGTCTTCGGATCCTTCGCGTCGCACGCGCGCCAGTACCGGTGTTTGAGCGCCTTGATCGCCTCGACCTGTTCGATTCGTTCGAGGCGAAGCGAGAGGTCTGTCTCCATGCTGTTCGTCACCACCCCGACACTAGAGTGTCGGCCGTCACACGGGGGCGGTTCTCCCGCCCAGTGACACGGAACCGGGCGGCGGCCTGCGCCGACCGCGCTGCCTGCGCCGACCGCGCTGCCTGCGCCGACCGCGCTGCCTGCGCCGTGTCCTGTCCCGAGCGAACCCGCGACCCGGCTCCGGTCGGCGGATGACGGTGCGGGTGACCACGCTCAGGAAGTACTGTGCGGGCACCACTTTCGTGTTCATGGTCCACGGGGGAGCGCCGGGCGAGGTCCGCGCGTGTCCTCGTCACAGGTCAGGAGTCGCCTTGTCCCGGTCGTCCGTAATCCGTCGCGCCGTCCTGGCCGTCGCGCTGTCGACTGCCGTCATGGCTCACGCGCCCGCGGTCGGCGGTGCGCAGTCGTCCTCGTTCCCGTCCTCGTCGCAGGATGGGTGTGCGACCGCCGGACCGGAGGCAACCTGTGTCGAGGCCACGGTCGAACTGTCCGGATCCACGCGCGACGTGCTGTGGTACCTGCCGAGCGGTCCGGCGAGCGCGCTGATGCTCGTCGAACACGGATTCGGGCGCACCTGCGCGAACCTGCACGGTACCGCCGAGACGATCGCCGGGCAGGGCCTGATGGTCGTGTGCCTGGACGAGGACATGACAGCGGGCAATCCGGCGCTCGCCACAGAGTTCGCGGACGCACTGGCGGAGCGGTCGCTGGTGCCGCCGAACGGCGCGCCGCTTCCACAGCGGTACATCGTCGGTGGTCATTCCGCGGGTGGGCACTTCGCCGCGCTTGTGGGCGCGGGCCTGGTCGAGCGGGGCTATCCGGACCTCGCCGGGGCGGTGCTGTTCGATCCGGTCGCCGCGGAGGGCTTCACCGCTGCGGTCCGGGCGGTGTCGGCGTCCGGGACGCGTCCGGTGCTCTCGATCGCGGCCCGGCCGAGCCTGGTGAACCTGTTCGGCAACTCGTTCGGGGCGCTGGCCTCGCTCGGCGCGGGCTTCGTCGGTGTCCAGTTGCTCTGGGCGGAGGTGGAGGCCGGCCGTCCCACCGGGGGCAGCTGCCACATCGACGCAGAGGGGGAGGACACCGACCTCATCGGCATCGCCGGCGCCGCGTGTGCGCCCGACCCGGTCCAGACGGCGCGGCTGCGGGACTTCGCCGGGACCTGGGCCCGCGACCTGGCGACGGGCGCCCGGACACCGTCCCATTACTGCCTGGACGCCGCCGAGCCGGGCAGCTGCGGCGAGACGGTGGCGGCGATGCTGGCGGGGGCGCGACCGGTCGCGGCGGTGATCCCGGCCGGCTGACCTGCGCTCGGTCGGACCCCGCGCCGAAGAGCGGAAGGCGAATCCCGATCGCTCGTTGTCAGACGCGCGCAGCCACGGCACGGGCCAACTGGTCGACGGTTTCGCTTGCGCAGAGGCGGTTGTCGCCGACGCCACCGCGTGCCCCGCGTTTGGCCCAGCCGACGACGTACAGGTTGTGGAGGGGTGCCCCGGTCTCGTGCGAGATCACCCGGCCGCGATCGTTGGGGACGGCACCACGCGCGTCGAGGGGGATCCCATCGATGGGCTTGGTGGTGAATCCGGTGGCGCAGATCGCGGAGTCGGCGCGGAAGGTACGCCCGGTCTCCGTCGTGACGGTGACGCCGCCGGCCGCGTCCCGGCGCACGCCGGCAACCTCTTGCCCGAATGACAACACGACGCGCAGACGGACGCCGGTGCCGTCGGCGGACGCAGTCGCGGCGTCGAGGTCGGTCGAGCTCAGATCGGTGACGGGGAGCCGCGCGAGGTCGCGCACGAGCGCGTCGTCGGCGTCGGGGCTCGGCGCGGAGCCCGCGCTGTCGATCAGCAGCTCGGTTTCGGCGAGGTCCCGCAGTTCGTGGAACGCGGACGGCGTGAACGACGCACGGTCGGGGGCCGAGCGCGACAGGACGACCACCTGGTTGATCCGCCCGTCGGCCGGACCGCGGGCGCGGGAGTTCGCCGCCCACCGGACGACGTCGAAGGCAACGTTCCCCGCGCCGACCACGAGGCAGGTCGCCCCGAGGGGAGTCGGCGGGCGGAAACCGGACTCCTCGCAGTTTTCGGCCACCAGGATGTCGATCGCCTGGTGAATGCCGTCGTCGGTGCCGACGGTCACACCGTGGCCGGCGACGGACCCGGGGCGGCGCGGCTGCGAGGCGCCGCAGGCGAGGACCACCGCGTCGAACCTCGCGCGGAGTTCGTCGACCGAGATGTCGACGCCGACCTCGGTGTTGGCGACGACGGTGACACGGTCGTCCCCGAAGGGAACGTCGAACAGCCGAATCATCTCGCGCACGCCGACGTGATCGCGTGAGACTCCCCGGTGCAGCAGGCCACCGATCGTGTCGTACTGCTCGTAGACGGTGACGCGAATCGACGTCGACCGGCGGAGGAGTTCGCGCACCGTGTACATCGCGGCAGGCCCCGAGCCGACGACGGCGACCGTGATCCCGTCGCCCGGACGGCCCAGCGGTCGATCGAATGTGGTGCGCCGCCGCTGTGTCCTCGTGGTTGCCGAGCTCCGAGCGTAGAACTCCCTGTTGCGAGCGGCGTTCGGACGCTCGACGACGGTCAGCGCCCATTCGGGTTTGATCGCCGACGCCGGGCAGGCCTCGACGCAGGCGGTGCAATCGATGCACGAGCCCGGATCGATGAACAACGTCTCGGCCGTCTCGAAAGCCGGTTCGCCGGGAATCGGATGGATGCAGTTCTGCGGGCACACCCGCACGCATGAGGCGTCTTTGCAGCAATGCCCCAGGATGACGTGGGTCACGATGACTCCTGCGTGATCAGAGAAGGTTCGACTTTCGATAGATCCATCGCGCGCCTGGATTCAGCAACCCTTCTCTGCTGAGGAACTCGATGAACGGCTCGGCGGCTTTGCGGAACATCATCCGGTGATGCTCGTTTGCGTCGATGTTCGCCTTCACGACCTTCCAGTCGAGGCCGAGGTCCTCGTACACGCGTCGATTGACCAGCGTCCGCGCGATGAGATGGGTGCCGCCCGCGAGGGCCAGGGTGCTGACGAACCGCCGCAACCGCGAGATTCCCACCAGCCGATCCCGGATCTGCCGCCGGGCGAAGGCCATGTGCCTGGACTCCTCGACGACGTGGATGTACGAGGTGCGGCGGATGGGTGCGGCGACGTCGTCGTCGGTCATCCAGTCGCGTTGCATGACGTCGAAGATCTCTTCGCCGGCGAGCACGACGCCATACGCCACCTCGCCCCATACGAAGTGCCGGAACACCCATCCGAAGAAGTCCAGTACGCGATCGCGTGGATGGAAGCGGGATCCGATGGCATCGACGACATTGACGAACATCAACGAATGCAGATTCTCGTCCGCGCACTCGTTCAGAAGGAATTTGACGTCCGGACGTGACGGGTCTGCACTGTGGCTCGCCCGCAGCAGCGCCACCTGCAGGCCGACCTCCAGCCAGATGGCCACACCGAGGAACTGCCCAACTTCGGCCCGGGTGAGTCGAACCCGTTCGGCCTCGGACATCTCCGCCCACAATGGGGTTCCGAACAACGGTGACCACTCGGGCGTCATTCCATGACGCCGGTCGTCCGCCGGATCGGAGTCGCACACGAGCGGATCCCTCGGATCGAAGGACAGTCGCCGGGCGGACTCCGTCAGAGTCTGGAACAGCACATCGCTGTCGGAAACGGACATCCCTTTCGTGCTCCTCTGGCTTCCCCGTGGGGGTGAATGGAACATGTGGCCTTCGCACATGTACGTGTGGCAGTCACAGTCACAATTCTTCAAAGATCACGAAAACGATCGCCGCCACCAGTTGTACCGACTTGGAATCCCGTTCGCCACTTGGACATTCGACCAGGCGGCAGGCCGGAGGGTGTCCCGCATACCGACCGTTCCGAACGGATCTGTCGCTCACGTGGTTGCGGTACCGGGTGGACGTGGTCGGCTCACTCGGACCGACGACGGCGGCACGGGTGCCGGGTCGCCGGGTCCTGCTCAGTCGCGGGTGGGCTTCGCAGCAGCGCGCGCGGCGTGCAGGGTCTCGCCGAAGGCGCATTCGGACAGTTCCGCGAGCCCGGGCTCCTCGCCGACGTGTTCGGGGGCGCGCATCGCGAGCAGGACGTTGAGCAGCATGCCGTTCGCGATGAACTCGCGGGCCTTCTCGGGTGTGCAGCCGGTGCGGGTGCGGATCACGGTGTAGATCTGCGACATCGCGGCACGGGCCTGGGCGCCGATCTCCGGCGTCCCGCCCGCGGTGAAGCCGTGCATCATCACCAGCAGCATGTCGCCGTCGGAGACCAGCTGGCTGTACGCCGAGCCGAGCCGGGTCCAGTACTCCTCGCTGTCGGCCGACGGCGCGTCCGGGTCCGCGTCGATCCGGTCCAGTTCGGTGTCGAACGCCTCCACGATCCTGGCGAGGGCGCGGGCGAACACCTCGCGGAACAGTTCGGCCTTGGTGCCGAACATGCGCACCACGTAGGGCTGCGACACCTCGGCGAGTTTGGCGACGGCGTCGGTACTGGTCCCGGACCAGCCGCCGCGGGCGAATGCGGTGGTGGCGGCCGCGAGGACGAGCTCACGGCGATCGGCGGCATTCATCCGCGTGGCCGGGCGGGAACCGTTCGTCGCAGACATGTTGACAGGTTATCACTCGATGCCTTAGCTTCGTGGCAGCTAAGTAATCATTCGATGCTTACAAAGCTCGGAAATGCGACATATCGAGTCCACCGACATATCGAGTCCACTGCGAACTCCGTTCGAGGAGAAGTGATGACCGCAACCACAGACCAACTCGCGCCGTCCGGCGCCGCACCCGAGGCCGTTCCCGGTCGGCGGGTCCCGATCTGGCTCGCGATGCTCGCCGCCTCGCTGCCCATGTTCATGGCCACGCTCGACAACCTGGTGATGACGAGCGCGCTGCCCGTGGTCAGGGCCGACCTCGGCGCCTCGGTTGGGCAACTGCAGTGGTTCCTCAACGCCTACACCCTGGCGTTCGCGACACTGATGCTCTCCGCCGCCGGGCTCGGCGACCGCTGGGGGCGCAGGCGCGTGTTCGTGTACGGCATAACAATTTTCGCGGTGGCCTCGGTCGCGTCCGCACTGTCCACGACGGCGGGGATGCTGATCGCGGCCCGCGCCGTGCAGGGTGTCGGTGCGGCGGCGATCATGCCGCTCTCGCTTGCCCTGCTCGCCGGCGCCGTACCCGCGGCGAAGCGGGCACTCGCGATCGGGGTCTGGGGCGGGGTGTCCGGTCTCGGTGTTGCGCTCGGCCCGGTGGTCGGCGGCGCCGTCGTCGACGGTGTCTCCTGGCAGGCGATCTTCTGGATCAACGTGCCGGTCGCGGTGATCGCCGTGCCGCTCGCCCTGTACGCGCTCGGGGAGTCGCGCGGGAGGCGGCAATCGCTGGACCTGCCGGGTGTGGCGCTCGCGGGCGCGGGAGTCTTCCTCGCGGTCTGGGGGATCGTGCACGGCAACGACGACGGGTGGACCTCGGTGACCGTGCTCGGCACCCTCGCTGTTGCGGTGATCGCCTTGTCCGCGTTCGTGATTCGCGAGCTCCGCACCGACAGTCCGGTGATGCCGATGCGGATGTTCCGCTCCCGGAGCTTCACCGTCGCCAACGTGATCGGCCTGACGTTCACCCTCGGCATGTTCGGTGCGGTGTTCCTGCTCTCGCAGTACCTCCAGATCGTCATGGGCTACACACCCTTCGAGGCCGGCCTGCGGACCCTGCCCTGGACGGCGGCGCCGATGGTCGTCGCCCCGATCGCCGGCCTCCTCGCGCCCCGGCTCGGGCTGCGGACACTGCTGGTGGCGGGTCTGACCCTGCAGGCGGCATCCCTGGTCTGGATGGCGTCGATCATCGAGCCGGGGACGCAGTACCCGACGATCGTGCCGGCCCTGGCCATGGCGGGCATCGGCATGGGCCTGACCTTCGCGCCGAGCGCGACCGCCGTCCTCGCGGACATGCCGGACGACGACCACGCCACCGCCAGTTCGGTGAACTCCACGATCCGGGAAGTCGGGGTCGCGCTCGGTGTCGCCGTCCTCACCGCCGTGTTCCTCGGGCAGGGAGGCGCCCTCACCCCGGCCGGATACACCGACGCACTGCAACCCGCACTGCTCGTCGGCGCCGCGTCCGTGGGCGTCGCGGTGCTCGCCGCGCTGATGATGCCGGGCCGCACCCGCGGGTGAAAAAACTGATGCGGGGTGTGCCCCGACCGTGACAGGGTCGAGGTACACCCCGCATTCGAGACGACCGACGGCCCGCCGTCGTCGACCCAACCGACGGCCCGCCGTCGTCGACCCAACCGACGGCACCGCCGTCGTCGACCCAACCGACGGCACCGCCGTCACCGGGGTGCCATCACCGAAAACGAGGAGTTGTCACCCATGCCCCCGACCCGGGTGGGTCCCACACTGATGAGCTGGGCATCCCAGCTCGAGGAATCCACACTCGCGCAGGCCCGGCAGACCGCCGCCATGCCGTTCATCCATCCGCACGTCGCTCTGATGCCGGATGCGCACAGCGGTAAGGGAAGTGCCGTCGGCACCGTCATCCCGACCCGCGGGGCCGTGATGCCCGCCGCCGTCGGCGTCGACATCGGCTGCGGCATGATCGCCGTCCGCACCGTGTTCACGATGAAGGACGTCGAGCGCCGGATCGCCGTCACCGGCGTCGGGCTGGGCGCGCTGCGCAAGTCCGTCGAATCGGCCATCCCCCTCTCGCCCGGTCACTACAACCGCGACACCCACCAGTGGGACTTCACGGCCCCGCGGATCGCGGAACTCGAATCCCGGGCGGCCGCCGACGGCGTCGATCTTGCGCACTCCCCGAAGTGGCGGCAGCAACTCGGATCCCTCGGGGGTGGAAACCACTTCATAGAACTGTGCCTCGACGAGTCGGATCGGGTGTGGCTGTTCCTCCACAGCGGAAGCAGGGGAGTGGGCAACCGGATCGCCCAGCACCACATCCGCGTCGCCCAACAGGCGTGCGCCCACCGACACGTCGACCTGCCCAACCGGGACCTCGCCTACCTGACCGAGGGCACCGCCGAGTTCGATCGGTACCTGGCCGACCTGCACTGGGCGCAGCGCTTCGCCTACCTGAACCGCGCCGAGATGATGGACCGGTTCGGTGCCGTCTTCGCGCGGTGGATGGGCACGCCGGATCATCGCGAGACGGAACGCACGAACTGCCATCACAACTACACCCGGCAGGAGACCCACGGCGGCGAACAGGTGTGGCTCACCCGCAAAGGAGCTGTCGATGCGCACGTCGGAGTCCGCGCCGTCATTCCCGGATCGATGGGCACCCACTCGTACGTCGTCGAGGGCCTCGGCAACGCCGACGGCCTGTGCTCCGCCCCGCACGGTGCCGGTAGGCGCTTCTCCCGCACCGAGGCCAAGCGCCGGTTCACCCGCGCCGACCTGCGGGCGCGGATGGTCGGCATCGAGTACCGCGACAGCGCCGAGTTCATCGACGAGATCCCCGATGCCTACAAGGACATCGAGACCGTCATGTCCGACGCCCGCGACCTGGTCCGGGTCGTGCACGAACTGCGGCAGATCCTCAACGTCAAGGGGACCTGACGCGCCCTGACCGAACTACGGCTGGCCGGGGAAGGCGACGGTCGGGGGAGCGACGCCGAGCACGGCCCGCCAGTTCGCGGCCCGCACCGCCGACTCGGTCAACGCGTCGACGGCGCTCGCGCGGGTCGGTTCGGACTGCGCGCGTTCGATCACCGACCGCCACGCCACCGCGGCGTCGACCTCGACCTGCACCGCCAGCTGGAGGGCGGCGGTCGGGTCGGTGACCGGGAACGGGAGGGTGTAGCCAGGTTCGGCGCCCGGTGCGGTGACGGCGGCGGCGGAGAGTGCGTCGATCGTCGCGTCCCGTCGGGCCCGGTGGGCGGCGGTGTCGGCCGCGACCTGGGCGGCCCGGGTCGGGTTCGAGTACGCGGCCACGATGCCGTACGCGAACACGGCGGCGTGCTCGGCACGCAGAGCGTCGACGAGGGCCTGCTGCTCGGGTCCGAGCTTCGCCGTCGCCGAGGTGGTGGGGGAGGTCACAGCAACATCACCGCCTGCTGCGCGGCGACAGCCGCGCTGATCGAGCCGAGCAGGCCGGCCCGGTGGCCGTCCAGTCGGCGAGCGAGAGTGGCTGCGCCACGCTGGGATTCGGCGAGCATCGCCCGCAACTCGTCGACCGTCGCCGGTGCCGAGGAGGTCGCGCTCGGCGGCGCCGAGGAGGTCGCGGTGGCGGTGGCCGGGTCCTGACCCGCGGCGCGGGCGATCTCGGCGGCCAGTGCGTCCCCGTGGGCGGTGCGCTCGGCGGCGATCACCGCGAGGGCTCCGGCCCGCTCCGGTGCCACCGCGGCCGCGGCAGCGGCGGCCGTGGCATCCCGGCGGGCCGCGTCGAGCGCGGTCGTCAGCGGATCCGGCTCGTCGGTCCGGTCGTCGTCGGTGCTCGCACACCCCGCCGCGGTCACGACGGTGGCGAGTCCGAGGGCAAGTGCACCGACCTTCAGGGCGGCGCGTCGGGACAGTGCGTACGACGAAGGTGGGTTCACGCCGGGCGGCGGAGTGAGGTTGGGGGCTGCGGGCACGCCGCTCATCTTGTCAGGCGTTGCGGGCATACGGCGGCAGGGGCGGCTTGGTCACCGAGCCGTCGAATGCGCGTTATTCTAGATCTTCGCGCCCCGAGGTGAGCGAAACGCGCAATCCCGGTGCCGACGACTTGTGATCCGACCACAACTGAACGAGGAGCTCTACTGATGCCGGTTCCGTCGAGGGAGAGGGTGATCGAGCTTCTCTCCGATCTCGTGCCCCGTCAGGGCTACGACCTGGAGGACGTGACGGTCACGAAGGCCGGCAGCCGCAGTGTGGTTCGGGTGATGGTCGACAGCGACGCCGGGCTCGCGCTCGACGACGTCGCCGACCTGAGTCGGCTGATCTCGGACCGGCTCGACGGCGAGTCCGAATTCGGCGAATCCCCCTACACCCTCGAGGTGACCTCCCCGGGCGTCGACCGCCCGCTGACCGAGCCGCGGCACTGGCGCCGGGCGCAGGGTCGCCGGGTGCGGGTCGACATCGGCGACGAGAAGCTGCTGGCCCGGGTCGGAGTGCTCGGCGACGGCGTGGTCGCCCTCGTCGTCCCGGCCAAGGGAGGCCCGGAGGTCCGCGAGATCGCACTCGCGGACGTCGTGAAAGCCGTGGTGCAGGTGGAGTTCTCGGCGCCGAACGCGAAGGAACTCGAACTGGCGGGTGGTGTGGCCGCCGGCCGCGCGGTCCCGGGCGAGATCGACGAGACAGACCTCGACGAGACAGACGACGAAATCCAGGCGGAGGGATAGACAAGTGCATATCGAAATGTCGGCGCTGCGAGCGATCGAGGACGACAAGGGCATCTCGGTCGACACGATCATCGAGACCATCAAGAGCGCGCTGCTGACCGCCTACCGGCACACCGAGGGTCACCAGCCGCACGCGCGAATCGACGTCGACACCAAGTCCGGCCTGGTGCGGGTGATGGCACACGACGTCGACGCCGACGGCAACCGGGTCGGCGAGGAGTGGGACGACACCCCGGAGGGGTTCGGCCGCATCGCCGCGACCACGGCCCGTCAGGTCATCCTCCAGCGGCTGCGCGACGCGGAGAACGAGAAGAGCTTCGGCGAGTTCTCCACGCACGAGGGCGAGATCGTCGGCGGCGTCATCCAGCGCGACACCCGCGCGAACGCGCGTGGCGTCGTCGTCGTCCGGATCGGCAGCGAGGCCACCGGCGCCGAGGGCATCCTGCCCGCGGCCGAGCAGGTGCCCGGTGAGGTGTACGAGCACGGCGAGCGGATCAAGTGCTACGTCGTCGGCGTGACCCGGGGGCAGCGCGGACCGCAGATCACCCTCTCTCGGACGCACCCGAACCTGGTGCGGAAGCTGTTCGCACTCGAGGTGCCGGAGATCGCCGACGGCTCGGTCGAGATCGTCGCGGTCGCCCGTGAGGCCGGCCACCGGTCGAAGATCGCGGTCGCGTCGCGGGTGTCGGGTCTGAACGCGAAGGGCGCCTGCATCGGCCCGATGGGGCAGCGGGTGCGCAACGTGATGAGCGAACTGGCAGGTGAGAAGATCGACATCATCGACTTCGACGAGAACCCGGCGAAGTTCGTCGGCAACGCACTCTCGCCGTCGAAGGTGGTGTCGGTCACAGTCGTCGATGCCGACGCCCGGGCTGCCCGCGTCGTCGTGCCGGATTTCCAGCTGTCGCTGGCCATCGGCAAGGAGGGGCAAAACGCCCGCCTGGCTGCACGGCTGACGGGGTGGCGGATCGACATCCGCAGCGACGCCGCTCCGGACGCCGACGCCCCCGCCGGACCGTCGTCGACGCGCGTGTAGTGGACGCCATGCGGATATCGGTCGACAACAGCGGTAGAGTGGTCAATGGCTCGGCATGAGTTCTCGGCAGACGTGCGCCTGCGACCCGGTCACCCGGTGCGGACGTGCATCGGATGTCGGCAGCTCGCGCCAGCCGCAGATCTGCTGAGGGTCGTGGCACGACCCACCGAGCCGGAGGGCTGGGTGGTGGTGCCCGACCCGGGGCGCAGGCTTTCCGGCCGCGGTGCATGGTTGCACCTCGACCGGCGGTGCCTGGGTCAGGCGGAGAAGCGTCGAGCGTTCGGAAGAGCGCTGCGAGTGTCCGGAAGCCTGGACACGGCGGCCCTCGGTCGCGCGATCGGTACGGATCTTGCGATCGGTACCGATCTCCCAACCGAACCGCATCCACAACAGAGCAGTACCTCGTGAACCCGGTACTCAAATATGCAGTACAGAACAGCGGTACCCGGGAACACAGGCAATCTCTCGAGAAGAGTCAGGCAAACACACTCATGAGCACACCGTGAAGCACCAACGATGATCGTCCATCGGAGTTAACCCGAGGTCGTGCGGGCATTTCGCCACGCTCGGCCTCTCAGTAGAGGAGAGCAGTGGCAGGCAAGGCCCGCGTGCACGAGTTGGCCAAGGAACTCGGTGTCACCAGCAAGGAACTTCTCGCTCGGCTCAAGGAGCAGGGCGAATTCGTGAAGTCGGCGTCCTCCACCGTGGAGGCGCCGGTTGCGCGACGGCTGCGGGAATCGTTCCCGTCGGCCAAGGGTGACGCGGCTCCCGCGCGCCCGGAGGCCGCGAAGCCGGCCACCACCGCCAAGCCCGGCGGACCCCGTCCCGGCCCGAAGCCGGCCGCACCGGCGCCGGCCGCCCCCGCTGCAGCGGCCCCCCCCGCTCCGGCACCGGCCGCACCGGCTCCGGCCGCCGCGGCGCCGATCCCGGCCGCACCGAAGCCGCCCACCCCGGGCCCGAAGCCGGCTGCCCCGGCTCCGGCAGCTCCGGCTCCGGCGGCTCCCGCCGCCAGCGCCGCCCCGGCACCCCGTCCTGCGGCTCCGGGCCCCAAGCCCGGTCCGAAGGCGCCGCGCGTGGGCAACAACCCGTACTCGTCGGCCCCCGCCGAGCGTGCGGCACCGCGTCCGGCGCCGCGGCCCGGCGGCCCGCGTCCGGGTCCCGGCCAGGCCGGTCCGCGTCCGGTTCCCGGCGCGCCGCGTCCCCAGGCGGGCCCCGGTGGCCCGCGTCCGGCCCCCGGCCAGGGTGGCCCGCGTCCGAGCCCCGGCTCGATGCCCCCGCGCCCGAACCCGGGTGCCATGCCCGCACGCTCGTCCCGTCCGGCCCCCGGTGCCGGTCGCCCCGGTGGTGGGCGTCCCGGCGGTCCGGGTGGACGCCCCGGCGGCGGTGGCGGCGGCTACCGCGGTGGCGGCGCCCCCGGTGCCGGCGGTGCAGGTGCTCCCGGTGGAGCTCCCGCGGGCGGTTTCCGCGGTCGTCCCGGTGGCGGCGGCGGTCGTCCCGGCCAGCGTGGTGCTGCGGCCGGTGCGTTCGGTCGTCCCGGCGGCGCGCCCCGGCGTGGTCGCAAGTCGAAGCGTCAGAAGCGGCAAGAGTACGACTCGATGCAGGCGCCCGCCGTCGGCGGCGTGCGGCTGCCGCGCGGCAACGGCGAGACCATCCGGCTCGCCCGCGGCGCGTCCCTGTCGGACTTCGCCGAGAAGATCGACGTCAACCCTTCGGCCCTGGTCCAGGCGCTGTTCAACCTCGGTGAGATGGTCACCGCGACGCAGTCCGTCAACGACGAGACCCTCGAGCTGCTCGGCGGCGAGATGAACTACGTCGTCCAGGTCGTCAGCCCGGAGGACGAGGACCGCGAGCTGCTCGAGTCGTTCGACCTCACCTACGGCGAGGACGAAGGCGGCGAGGAGGACCTCGAACAGCGTCCGCCGGTGGTCACCGTCATGGGTCACGTCGACCACGGCAAGACCCGACTGCTCGACACCATCCGCAAGGCCAACGTCCGCGAGGGCGAGGCCGGCGGCATCACCCAGCACATCGGTGCCTACCAGGTGCTGACCGAGCTGGACGGCGTCGAGCGACTGGTGACGTTCATCGACACCCCGGGTCACGAGGCGTTCACCGCCATGCGTGCCCGTGGTGCGAAGGCCACCGACATCGCGATCCTGGTCGTCGCGGCCGACGACGGCGTCATGCCGCAGACGGTCGAGGCGATCAACCACGCCCAGGCGGCCGACGTGCCGATCGTGGTCGCGGTCAACAAGATCGACAAGGAAGGCGCCGACCCGGCGAAGATCCGCGGTCAGCTCACCGAGTACGGCCTGGTGGCAGAGGAGTACGGCGGCGACACCATGTTCGTCGACATCTCCGCCAAGCAGGGCACCAACATCGAGCAGCTGCTCGAGGCGGTCCTGCTCACCGCGGACGCCTCGCTCGACCTGCGCGCCAACCCGGACATGGACGCCCAGGGTGTCGCCATCGAGGCGCACCTCGACCGCGGCCGTGGCCCGGTGGCGACCGTGCTCATCCAGCGCGGCACCCTGCGGGTCGGCGACTCGATCGTCGCCGGCGACGCCTACGGTCGCGTCCGGCGCATGGTCGACGAGTACGGCGAGGACGTGCTCGAGGCCCTGCCGTCGCGTCCGGTACAGGTCATCGGCTTCACGTCGGTGCCCGGTGCGGGTGACAACCTGCTCGTCGTCGACGAGGACCGGATCGCCCGGCAGATCGCGGACCGGCGCAACGCACGCAAGCGCAACGCGCTCGCTGCACGCAGCCGCAAGCGGATCAGCCTCGAGGATCTGGATGCCGCGCTCAAGGAGCACAACGAGCTCAACCTCATCCTCAAGGGCGACAACTCCGGCACCGTGGAGGCCCTCGAGGAGGCGCTGCTCGGGATCGAGATCGACGACGAAGTGCAGCTGCGGGTCATCGACCGCGGTGTCGGTGGCATCACCGAGACCAACGTCAACCTGGCGTCGGCGTCGAACGCGATCATCATCGGCTTCAACGTCCGCGCGGAGGGCAAGGCGACCGAACTCGCCAACCGCGAGGGCGTCGACATCCGGTACTACTCGGTGATCTACCAGGCCATCGACGAGATCGAGAAGGCCCTCAAGGGCATGCTCAAGCCGGTCTACGAAGAGGTCGAGCTCGGCAAGGCGGAGATCCGTGCCATGTTCCGGTCCTCGAAGGTCGGCAACATCGCGGGCTGCCTGGTCACCTCCGGCATCATGCGGCGCAACGCGAAGGCGCGCCTGCTGCGTGACAACGTGGTTGTCGCGGAGACGATCACCATCTCCTCGCTCAAGCGGGAGAAGGACGATGCCACCGAGGTGCGCGAGGGTTACGAGTGCGGTCTGACCGTCACCTACAGCGACATCAAGGTCGGTGACGTGATCGAGGCGTACGAGCTGCGCGAGAAGCCGCGCGACTAGTGGTGGCACGGGTGTCCCGCGGGCCGGTGCGGCCCGC